>NZ_JBSZJV010000029.1:0-30721 GCF_054188265.1 Stenotrophomonas sp. IS26 | reverse complement strand
GCGCCGAGGAACAGCAGCGCCTTGAAGAAGGCGTGGGTCATCAGGTGGAACACGGCCGCCGAGTACGCCGACACACCCAGGGCGACGGTCATGTAACCCAGCTGGGACAGCGTGGAGTACGCGACGACGCGCTTGATGTCGTTCTGCACGATGCCGATCAGGCCGGTGAAGAACGCGGTGGTGGCGCCGATGAAGAGCACGAAGTTCAGCGCGGTCTGCGACAGCTCGAACAGCGGCGACATGCGGGTGACCATGAAGATGCCCGCGGTGACCATGGTCGCGGCATGGATCAGGGCCGAGATCGGGGTCGGGCCTTCCATCGAGTCCGGCAGCCAGACGTGCAGCGGCACCTGGGCCGACTTGCCCATCGCACCGATGAACAGGCAGATGCAGATCACGGTGGCGACCGACCAGATCACCGGCTCGCTCATCACCGGGATGGAGGTGCCGAACAGATCGATCGTGCCCGACCAGATCTGGATCAGCGCATCCGGGTGGCCCAGCACCTGGGCGTTGGCGAACACGGTGGCGTAATCCAGGGTGCCAAACACCCACAACACGCCGGCGATGCCGAGGATGAAGCCGAAGTCACCGACACGGTTGACCAGGAAGGCCTTCATGTTGGCGAAGATGGCGGTCGGGCGCTTGAACCAGAAGCCGATCAGCAGGTACGACACCAGGCCCACCGCTTCCCAGCCGAAGAACAGCTGCAGGAAGTTGTTGCTCATCACCAGGGTGAGCATCGAGAAGGTGAACAGCGAGATGTAGCTGAAGAACCGCTGGTAGCCCGGGTCATCCTGCATGTAGCCGATGGTGTACACGTGCACCAGGAAGGATACGAAGGTCACCACGACCATCATCATCGCGGTGAGCTTGTCGACCATGAAGCCCACGTGCGCCGAGTACTGGCCCACGTCGAAGAACGTATAGAGGTTCTGGTTGAACGGCTGGGCGCCGCCCCACAGCAGCATGTACAGCACGTAGCTGGACAGCACGCAGCTGACCGCCACGCCGAGGATGGTGACCGCCTGCGCGCCAGCGCGACCGACCTGACGACCGAACAGGCCGGCGATGATGCTGCCGAACAGCGGTGCGAGCACCACTGCGATCAACAGACTCTTGGAGAGAGTGATTTCCATCTACGGATCAGCCCTTCAGCGAATCGACTTCGCCGACATTGATGGTGCGGCGAGTACGGAACAGGGTTACCAGGATCGCGAGGCCGATGGCGGCCTCGGCCGCGGCCACGGTCAGGATGAAGAAGACGAACAGCTGTCCGGCCGTATCACCCATCTCACGCGAGAACCCGACGAAATTGATGTTGACCGACAGCAGCATCAACTCGATGGACATCAACAGCACGATGATGTTCTTGCGGTTGAGGAAAATGCCGGCAAGGCTGATGCAGAACAGCACCGCACCCAGCGCCAGAATGTGGCCAAGCGTGATCATGGCTGCGCCTCCTCGTTGCTGGACGGCTTGATATTGGTGTGCACGACCGGCTTCTCCACATCCATCTTGACGATGCGCAGGCGATCGCTGCCCTTGACCATGGTCTGCTCGGACGGGTTCTGGGTCTTCAGGCCGGTGCGGCGACGCAGGGTCAGCATGACGGCGGCAACCACGGCCACGGTCAGGATGACGGCAGCGAACTCGAACGGCAGCAGGTACTCGGTGAACAGGCTGCGGGCCAGCCAGGTGATGTTGGAGGTGTCAGCCGCCAGCGCGGCAGCGTTGTCGGCCGGGAACGGATTGACCGCCCTGCCCTTCACGCCGATCAGCACCAGCATCTGCACGAGCATCGTCACCGCCACCACCAGGCCGAGCGGCAGGTAACGTACCCAGCCCTCACGCAGGTTGGAGGAATCGATGTCCAGCATCATCACCACGAACAGGAACAGCACCATGACCGCGCCGACGTAGACCAGCACCAGCGCGACACCGAGGAACTCGGCCCCGACCAGGATCCAGATGCAGGCCACGGAGAAGAAGGTCAGGATCAGGCACAACACGGCGTAGACCGGATTGCGCACGCTGATCACCGCCGCAGCGGAAATGCCCGCCACGATGGAGAAGACCCAGAAACTGATATTTACCCAATCCATCATTCGACCTCAGCGGAAAGCGGCATCGGCGGCGCGACGCTCGGCGATCTCGGCTTCAAGCCGATCACCGATGGCCAGCAGCTGCGGCTTGGTAACGATGTTCTCGCCACGGTTCTCGAAGTGGTACTCGAGAATGTGGGTCTCGACGATCGAGTCCACCGGGCAGCTTTCTTCACAGAAGCCGCAGAAGATGCACTTGAACAGATCGATGTCGTAACGGGTGGTACGGCGGGTGCCGTCCTCGCGCTTGGCCGAATCGATGGTGATCGCCAGCGCCGGGCACACCGCTTCGCACAGTTTGCATGCGATGCAGCGTTCCTCACCGTTGGGATAGCGGCGAAGTGCATGCAGACCGCGGAAACGCGGCGACTGCGGGAACTTCTCCATCGGGTACATCATCGTGTACTTCGGCTTGAAGGCGTACTTCAGGGTCAGCCACAGACCACCGAGCAGCTCAAGGAGCAGCAGGCTTTTGAAGTAATGGGTAATTCGGTTCATCGCTTAGACGCCCTTCTGGATCACGCCGTAAAACACCATCAACGCCGTCACTGCAATCCAGAAGATGGTGAGCGGGATGAAGACCTTCCAGCCCAGACGCATGATCTGGTCGTAACGGAAGCGCGGGAAGCTGGCACGGAACCAGATGTAGGAGCTGGCGAAGAAGAAGACCTTCAGCAGCAGCCACGGCCAGCCGCCCTTCCAGATCCAGTCGATCCACGGCGAGATGTCTGCCGTGATCCAGCCCTGGAGCGGGCTCAGCCAACCACCGAGGAAGAAGATCGAGATCAGGAAGCTGATCAGGATCATGTTGGCGTATTCGGCCAGGAAGAACAGCGCGAATGCACCACCGGAGTATTCGACCATGTGGCCGGCCACGATTTCCGATTCACCTTCCACGACGTCGAACGGCGCGCGGTTGGTTTCGGCGACGCCGGACACCCAGTACACGATGAACAACGGGAACAGCGGCAGCAGGAACCAGTCGAACAGACCGGAGTTGCCCGCCTGCGCCATCACGATGCTGCTCAGGTTGAGGCTGCCCGAGGCGATCATCACGCCGACCAGGGCAAAGCCCATCGCGATTTCGTAGCTGATCATCTGCGCCGAGGCGCGCATGGCACCCAGGAACGCGTACTTCGAGTTGGAGGCCCAACCGGCCAGGATGATGCCGTACACGCCCAGCGAGGTCATTGCCAACAGGTACAGCAGACCGGCGTTGGCGTTGGACAGCACGATCTGTGCGTCGAAGGGAATCACCGACCAGGCCGCGAAGGCCGGGCCCAGCGTGATCAGCGGCGCAAGGATGAACATCGCCTTGTGCGAGCTGCTCGGCTGGATGATCTCCTTGAACAGCAGTTTGAAGACGTCGGCGAAGGCCTGGAAGATGCCCATGCCGACATACATCGGGCCATGACGCACGTGCATCCAGCCGATCAGCTTGCGCTCCCAGACCACGTAGAAGGCCACCGAGATGATCACCGGCATGGCGATCACCAGGATCTTCAGGATGATCCAGAGCAGCGCGCCGATGTCGCCCAGTGACAGCAGCCACTGGTGCAGCGGGTCAACCGCGTTCAACAGCAATTCGTTCATGCAGCCACCACCGTTACGCGTGCGGCACCCAGCGGTGCGGTTGCACCGTGGCCCGATTCAATCCAGACCGAACCCGCGGCGACGCGGGCATCGACCACCACCGGCAGGGTGGCGCGACCGGCATCGGTGCCGACCTTGGCCATCTGCCCTTCGGCCAACTGCAGGCGGGCGGCATCGGCGATGTTGAGCACGATGCGCGGGGCGGTGTTGAGCGGATGCGACTGCAGTGCCTGGGCGCGACGGACCACCGCATCGGTGCGGTAGATCGCGGCGGTCGAGGTCACTTCCAGGCCCTCGCCTGCCACCGGCGTTGCCGCCGAGGACGAGACGGTGACGCTGACCGGCGCCAGGCTGGCGCGCAGGCCGGCCAGATCGGTGAACTCGAAACCGGCCAGCGACATCTCGCCGCCCAGTGCACGCAGCACACGCCAGCCTTCACGCGCCTCGCCCGGCAGCTTGCCGCCGGCACGGGCCGACTGCTCGCGACCATCGAGGTTGGTCAGGGTGGCATCCACTTCCGGCAGCGCGCCGATCGGCAGGATCACGTCGGCGATGTCGCGGGTCGAGGCACAGGCGAACTGGCTGAAGGCCACCACCTGGGCACCGGCCAGTGCCTTGCGGGCAGCGGCGGCGTCGGCGAAGTCCAGGCCCGGCTCGATGCCGTAGATGGCATAGGCCTTGCGCGGCTGCGCCAGCATGGCGTTGACGTCCTTGCCGGCCGGCAGCACGCCGGCGCGGGCCAGGCCCACGGCATTGGCGCCCTGCGGGATGCGGCACAGCTTGGCACCGGTCGCGGCGGCGAAATCACGCGCAGCGGCGCGGATCGCGGCGGCCTGCGGGTGGTTTTCGGCGATGCCACCGACGATCAGCACGGCGTTGCTCGCGCCCTTCACGGCGTCGCGCAGCGCGGCGTTGCCCAGTGCGTCGATGAAGGCCGACGGGGCGACGATCTGCTTGCTGGCCAGCTTGAAGGCGAAATCGAAGTCCACCGGATTGACGGCGTGGATCTTCGCGTTGCGCGTGGTCTGCGCCTTGCGCAGGCGGGCATGCAGCAGCGGCAGCTCGTGGCGGATGTTGCTGCCGAGCACGACGATGCTGTCCGCGACTTCGATCTCGGCCAGCGGCAGGCCGAAGACTTCGGCGGTGGCGGCGTCGGAGAAATCGCGGTTGTTGATGCGGTGATCGATGTTCGTGGTGCCCAGGCCGGCGGCGAGACGGGCCAGCAGTGCACCCTCCTCGTTCGAGGCCGACGGGTGCACCAGCACGCCGAGGTCGTCACCCTGGTGGGCGGCGAAGATCTCCTTGGCCGCGGCCAGGCCTTCGGCCCAGCTCACTTCCTTCCACTCGCCATTGACCTTGCGCAGCGGCTTGACCGCACGGTCTTCGCTGTACAGGCCCTGGTGCGAATAGCGGTCCCGATCGGACAGCCAGCATTCGTTGACCGACTCGTTGTCGCGCGGCACCGCGCGCAGTACTTCGCCGCGGCGCACGTGCAGGAACAGGTTCGAGCCCATCGCGTCGTGGTAGCCCAGCGATTCGCGCGCGGTCAGTTCCCACGGACGGGCGCGGAACTGGAACACCTTGTTGGTCAGCGCACCGACCGGGCAGACGTCGACCACGTTGCCGGACAGCTCGGTGGTCAGCGGCTTGCCGTCGTAGGTGCCGATCTGCAGGTTCTCACCGCGGTACATGCCACCCAGCTCGTAGGTACCGGCAACGTCGGCCGTGAAGCGGACGCAGCGGGTGCACTGGATGCAGCGGGTCATTTCGGTGGCGACCAGCGGACCGATGTCCTCGTCGGGCACCACGCGCTTGCGCTCGTTGAAGCGGCTGACCGAACGGCCATAGCCCAGCGAAACGTCCTGCAGCTCGCACTCGCCGCCCTGATCGCAGATCGGGCAGTCCAGCGGATGGTTGATCAGCAGGAATTCCATCACCGAGCGCTGGAACTTCAGCGCCTTTTCACTGCGGGTGGCGACCTTCATGCCATCCATGACGGGCGTGGCGCAGGCCGGTGCCGGCTTGGGCGACTTTTCCACGTCGACCAGGCACATGCGGCAGTTGGCGGCGATCGGCAGCTTCTCGTGGTAGCAGAAGCGCGGGATCGGAATGCCCGCCTTGTCGGCGGCCTGGATGATCATCGAGCCCTTGGGCACGACCAGGGACTGGCCGTCGATTTCGACGGTCACATGATCCGGTGGCACGCTCGGGTTTACGGGTTGCGCGCTCATGCGGCGGCTGCCTCCACCTTCTTGCCGTCAACCATCGAATGACCGTTGACGATGTAGTACTCGAATTCGTCCCAGAACTGGCGCAGGAAGCCCTGGATGGGCCATGCCGCCGCTTCACCGAACGCGCAGATGGTATGACCTTCAATCTGGCCGGCCACCGTCTTCAACTGATGCAGGTCTTCCATCGTGGCCTTGCCGGCAACGATGCGCTCCAGCACGCGGTGCATCCAGCCGGTGCCTTCACGGCACGGGGTGCACTGCCCGCAGGATTCCTTGTGGAAGAACTGGCTGATGCGGCAGGCGAACTTGACGCAGCAGACGCTGTCATCCAGCACCACGATGGCGCCCGACCCCAGACCGGTGCCCAGGGCACGCAGGGTGTCGTAGTCCATCTGCAGGCCCTTGAGCTCTTCGGCCTTCAGCACCGGCATCGAAACGCCGCCCGGGACCGCACCCTTGAGCGTGCGGCCCGGCTTCAGACCACCGGCCATTTCCAGCAGGTCGTCGAAGGTGGTGCCCAGCGGCACTTCGAAGTTGCCACCCTTCTGCACGCAACCGGAGACCGAGAAGATCTTCGGACCGCCGTTCTTGGTCAGGCTCAGGCCTGCGAACCATTCCGGGCCGTTGCGGATGATCGCCGGCACCGAGGCATAGGTCTCGGTGTTGTTGATCGTCGACGGCTTGCCGTACAGGCCGAAGTTGGCCGGGAACGGCGGCTTGTAACGCGGCTGGCCCTTCTTGCCTTCCAGCGATTCCATCAGCGCGGTTTCTTCGCCGCAGATGTAGGCGCCGGCACCCAGCGCACCGTAGATGTCGATGTCCACGCCGCTGCCGAGGATGTCCTTGCCCAGCCAGCCGTTCGCGTATGCGTCGGCCAGGGCCTGCTCGAAGTTCTCGAACGGCTCGTGGTGGAACTCACCACGCAGGTAGTTGTAGCCCACGGTCGAGCCGGTGGCGTAGCAGGCGATCGCCATGCCTTCCACGACCGAATGCGGGTTGTAACGCAGGATGTCGCGGTCCTTGCAGGTCCCCGGCTCGGATTCATCCGAGTTGCACAGGATGTACTTCTGCATGGTGCCCTTGGGCATGAAAGACCACTTCAGGCCGGTCGGGAAGCCCGCGCCGCCACGGCCGCGCAGGTTGGACTGCTTGACCATCTCGATGACCTGCTCCGGCGAGATCTTCTCTTCGAGGATCTTGCGCAGGGCAGCGTAGCCGCCGGTCTTGAGGTAGCTTTCATACGACCACGGAGTGTCGTAATGCAGGGTGGTGTAGACCACCTGGTGCGGCAACGGTGCGGGACCGACCGGACCACTGGGTGCGTGATGATGTGCCATGTCTTACTCCAACCCGTCCAGCAGCTCGTCGACTTTCTCGACGGTCAGGCGCTCGTGGTAATGGCCATTGATGACCATCATCGGCGCACCGGCGCAACCGGCCAGGCATTCTTCTTCGCGCTTGAGGTAGATGCGGCCATCGGCGGTGGACTGACCGGTCTTGCAGCCGAGCTTCTTCTCGGCGTGCGCGACCAGGTCTTCGGCACCGTTCAACCAGCAGCTGATGTTGGTGCAGAAGGCGACGTTGTGGCGGCCGACCTTCTCCAGTTCGAACATCGAGTAGAAGCTGGCGACCTCGTAGGCCCACACCGGCGGCAGATCCAGGTACTTGGCGACGCCGGCGATCAGCTCGTCGGTCAGCCAGCCCGCATTCTGTTCCTGTGCGGCGTGCAGGCCCTGCAGGACAGCCGAGCGCTTGCGATCCGGCGGGAACTTGGCCAGCCAGTGATCGATGTGCGCACGGGTCTTGTCATTCAAGACCACCATCGGGTCGACGTCACGCGCCGCCTCGAAATTACCTGTCGCCTTCATCGGCCGACCTCAGCGAATACGAAATCGTTAAAAACCAGAGCCTGCAGCGCCGGCAGCAGCCGGCGGGTGTCAGGCGTCGTGCAAGCGGATGCGATCACCGGTCCACCTCGCCGAACACCAGATCGTAGGTGCCGATCATGGCCACCACGTCGGCGAGCATGTGCCCGCGCACGATCGAGTCGATCGAGGACAGATGGGCGAAGCCCGGCGCGCGCAGATGCACGCGGAACGGCTTGTTGGCACCATCGGACATCAGGTAGCAGCCGAACTCGCCCTTGGGCGCTTCGACGGCGGCGTAGGTTTCGCCGGCCGGGACGCAGTAGCCTTCACTGAACAGCTTGAAGTGATGGATCAGCGCTTCCATGTCGTCCTTCATGTCTTCGCGGCTGGGCGGCGCGACCTTGAAGTTCTTGACCATGACCGGACCCGGATTGGCCTTCAGCCAGGTCACGCACTGCTTGATGATGCGGTTGGATTCGCGCATCTCGGCCACGCGGCACAGGTAACGGTCGTAGCAGTCACCTTCCTTGCCGAGCGGGATGTCGAACTCGACCGCGTCGTACTTGGCATACGGCTGCTTCTTGCGCAGATCCCAGGCAATGCCCGAGCCGCGCAGCATCACGCCGGTCATGCCCCAGGCATGGGCCAGTTCCGGGGTGACCACGCCGATGCCGACCGTACGCTGCTTCCAGATACGGTTGTCGGTCAGCAGGGTTTCGTATTCGTCGACGCGCTTGGGGAATTCAACGGTGAAGTTCTCCAGGAAATCCAGCAGCGAACCTTCGCGCGAGGCGTTGAGGTTCTTCAGGGCCTTGCCCTTGTGCCAGCGCGATTCCTTGTACTTGGGCATGTGGTCCGGCAGGTCGCGGTAGACGCCGCCCGGACGGTAATACGCCGCATGCATGCGCGCGCCGGAGACCGCTTCATAGCAGTCCATCAGCTCTTCGCGCTCGCGGAAGGCGTACAGCATGACCGCCATCGCGCCCAGATCGAGCGCGTTGGACCCCAGCCACATCAGGTGATTCAGGATGCGGGTGATTTCGTCGAACATGGTGCGGATGTACTGGGCACGCTCGGGCGCCTCGATCCCCATCAGGGTTTCGATCGCGCGCACATAGGCGTGCTCGTTGCACATCATCGACACGTAATCCAGGCGATCCATGTAGCCGATCGACTGGTTGAACGGCTTGGACTCGGCCAGCTTTTCGGTACCACGGTGCAGCAGGCCCACGTGGGGGTCGGCACGCATGATGGTTTCGCCGTCCATTTCCAGGATCAGGCGCAGCACACCGTGCGCGGCCGGATGCTGCGGACCGAAGTTCATCGTGTAGTTGCGGATCTCCTGCCGGAGTTCGGCCGGATTGCTCGCAAAGGCCTGGCTGGCCTGGTGGAATTCACTCACTTGCTTGCCTCCGTCTGCGCGCTTTCGCCGGCAGCGGTCTGGAAACGGGCGTCGTCACGGATGACACGCGGCACGCCGACGCGCGGCTCGACCGAGGTCACCGGCTCGTAGATCACGCGCTGCTTCTCTTCGTCGTAGCGCACTTCGACGTTGCCGATCAGCGGGAAATCCTTGCGGAACGGGTGCCCGACGAAACCGTAGTCGGTCAGGATCCGGCGCAGGTCCGGGTGACCTTCGAAGATCACGCCGAACAGATCGAACGCTTCACGCTCGAACCAGTTCAGGCCTGGCCAGATGTTGGTCAATGACGCGACCACCGGCAGCTCCTCGCTCGGCGCAAAGCAACGGATGCGCATCGTGAGGTTGTGCTGGTAGGAACGCAGCTGGGTAACCACGGCAAAACGCTGCAGCGGGATCGGCTGCGGCTGGGCGCCATCGCTGGTTTCGCGGGTGGGGAATTCACCCCAGGCGAAACGACCGACGGACTTGCCCTCCACGCCACGGCTGAAGCCCTGGGACGACACATCGGCCGTATCCCATTCGTCGCTGCCATAGCCGAGGTAGTCCAGGCCGCACAGGTCAACCGCCTGCTCGAAACCGAATTCGTCGCGCAGCGCCAGAGCGGTGGCATGCCAGTCAGCGGCGGGCACTTCCAGCGTCACTTCGCCGCGGGGTTCGACCACGAAGACCTGCGCACCTGCGAAACGTGCGGAAAGTCGGTCGATGAAGGAATGTGCTTGCTCTGCCATGGGGGCTTGGCGTGCTCTTGTCAGGAGGGATGTCAGCGGGCGATGGTCTGCGTACGCCAGATCTTCTTCTGCAACTGCAGGATCCCGTACACCAGCGCTTCGGCGGTAGGTGGGCAGCCGGGGACATAGATGTCCACCGGCACCACGCGGTCACAGCCACGCACTACTGCATAGGAGTAGTGGTAGTAGCCGCCACCGTTGGCGCAGCTGCCCATCGAGATGACCCACTTCGGGTCCGGCATCTGGTCATAGACCTTGCGCAGGGCCGGAGCCATCTTGTTGACCAGGGTGCCGGCCACGATCATCACGTCGGACTGACGCGGCGACGGGCGGAACACCACACCGTAACGGTCAAGATCCAGACGCGCCGCACCGGCGTGCATCATTTCCACTGCGCAGCAGGCCAGACCAAAGGTCATCGGCCACATCGAACCGGTACGCGCCCAATTCAACAGCGCATCGACGCTGGTGGTCACGTAGCCCTTTTCGAGCAGGGGGTTGTCGCCTTCGGGGCGCAGGATGTCATCGACCCGCCCTTCCGGGACCGGGTTGTTCATCAGGCCGTCGAGCGTCTGAATTACTCCCATTCCAGCGCTCCCTTCTTCCAGACGTAAATGAAACCGAGGAAAAGCATGCCTACGAAGAGGCCCATCGTGACCAGCGAACGTGCGCCCAGCTCCATGAAGACCTGGGTCCACGGCACGATGAAGATGATTTCCAGATCAAATACGATGAACTGAATCGCGATCAGGTAGTAGCGCACATCGAACTTCATGCGCGCGTCCTCGAAAGCCTCGAAGCCGCATTCGTACGGCGAGAGCTTTTTAAGATCAGGACGTCGGGGACCGAGGAATCGGCCAACCAGCATCAGCGCAACGCCGATACCGGTGGCAACGATCAGAAACAGCAGAGACGGCAAATATTCGGCCAGCACAGCGATTCTCTCTTGCCTCTGCCGCTGCGCCTGCAGGCGCTTTGGCATGGGGGAGTGGACGGATACCGCTACCTGGCGCTTTGCGCGCCAGACGAACCCGCTTACAAACAAATGGTGCCCAAGAGGGGACTCGAACCCCTACGACTCTCGTCGCTACCACCTCAAGGTAGTGCGTCTACCAATTCCGCCACCTGGGCTTACGATCGCACCGGTTGTTCTCCAGTGCGCCGCATATTGTAACCGTCTTCAGCGAGTCTGGGTGCCTTCCGAAGGCTTTTCTTCACCAGATTTCGGCGTTTCCGCCTGAGCCGGCACAGTGGCCGACGGAACAGGCTGCTGCGACGGGGTTTCCGGGGCCTTCGGCACGACCGGAAGCTCGCCTGCCGGCGCGACTGGCGCACTGGCGGCCGGCGCCGACATCAGACCCAGATCCTGCTGCGCCGCCGGGCGCGAGCCATGGCTGGCGTACCAAGCCATGAAGAGGCTGATGCCGAAGAACACCACGGCCAGCCACTTGGTCGACTTGGACAGGAAGTTGGACGCGCCACGCGCGCCGAACACAGTGCCCGAGGCGCCGGCACCGAAACCCGACCCTGCGGCCGCGCCGGAACCACGCTGCATCAGGATGAGCGCGATCATGGCCACTGCGACCAGCACGTAGACCACATTGAGGATCAACATCAGCATTTCGAATCCGTCCTCGGACATGTCGTGCCGGCGGTTGGGCCGACAACGTAACTAATTAGCGCCCCGCCGCCGCGGCAGCGATGGCAAGGAAGTCCGCGGCCACCAGGGAGGCGCCGCCCACCAGCCCACCATCGACATCGGGCTGTGCGAACAGTTCCGCGGCGTTGTCGGGCTTCACGCTGCCGCCATAGAGGATCGACAGTGAATCCGCAATTCTAGCATCGAGCTTGGCCACTTCGCCACGGATGAACGCGTGGACCTGCTGGGCCTGCTCCTTGGAGGCGGTCCGGCCGGTACCGATGGCCCAGACCGGCTCATAGGCGACCACAGCCTGGGCGAAGCCGGCGGCGCCGACCAGTTCCAGCACCGGGGCGAGCTGGGCGGCGATGACCGCCTCGGTCTGATGGGCCTCGCGCTGTTCGAGGGTTTCGCCCACGCACAGGATGGGGGTCAGGCCGGCATGCAGGGCGGCGGCGAACTTGCGCGCGACCAGCTCACTGCTTTCGGCATGGTACTGGCGGCGTTCGGAGTGGCCGACCAGGCCATAGCGGGCACCGACTTCAGCCAGCATGGTGGCCGAGACTTCGCCGGTGTAGGCGCCCTTTTCGTTGCTGCTGACATCCTGGGAGCCAAAGGCGACGGCGCGCCCTTCGAAGGCTTCGACCAGTTCGCCCAGGTACGGGAGCGGCGGCAGGACCACGACTTCGACGCCCTGCAGGGGGAGGTCGGCAACCAGGTCACTGACCAGGTCGGTGGCGAATTGGCGGCTGCCGTGCAGCTTCCAGTTACCGGCGACGATCTTGCGGCGCATGGCGGGGGCTCCTTTGGGTATCAGCCGGCCATGATAACGGATGCAACGAAATGGCGTTGGCGGGAAAACGCTTACATTTCAATTGGATATTTATTTTTCGTTGCGGCCCCAAGTCAAAAGCAAGGGCGACGGGGCCGGTGGACGTGCCCGGACTGGGCGGGCGTGGGTGGGTTGGCGGGACACGCCGTAAACCCCGCTCCGCGTCCCGGCTGGGCATGGCAGCGCTCGCCCAACACGGGGCAGCGAATAGCCAAATGCAACCAGGGCAGCAATGTTTGGAGCCAGCCAGAGGCAGGCAATACGCGAAACGAAGAAGGCCGCCTTTCGGCGGCCTTCGTTCTTGCTCCGGTAGGATCGCTTACTTCAGCTTGATCTCGCGCAGGCGCTCTTCCAGGAAGCCGTGGGCGGTGATCGGCTCCGGGTAGCGGCTCGGGTTTTCCGGGGTGATGCAGGTCGGCAGCACGTCGATCAGGAAATCCGGGTTCGGGTGCAGGAAGAACGGCACCGAATAACGCGGCTGGCGCGCCTGCTCGCCCGGGGGATTGACCACGCGGTGGATCGTCGAGGGATACACATGGTTGGTCAGGCGCTGCAGCATGTCGCCGATGTTGACCACGATGGTGTCCGCATCCGAGGTGAACGGCACCCACTTGCCCTCGTGCGACTGCACTTCCAGGCCGGCGGCGCTGGCGCCGACCAGCAGCGTGATGAAGTTGATGTCGCCATGGGCACCGGCGCGCACGTTCGGGATGTTCTCCGCGGTGATCGGCGGGTAGTGGATCGGACGCAGGATCGAGTTGCCGTTGTTGGTCTTGTCGGCGAAGAAATCCTCCGGCAGGCCAATGTGCAGGGCCAGCGCCGACAGGACGCGCGAACCCAGCGTGTCCAGCGCCTGGTAGATGGCGTAGCCGCGTTCACGGAAGTCCGGGACCTCGCTCGGCCACAGGTTCGGGGCCATCACGTCACGGTACTTGGAGTCGTCCGGGATCTCACGACCGATGTGCCAGAACTCCTTCAGATCGAAGTGCTGCGAACCCTTGGCGGTCTCCACGCCGAAGGCGGTGTAGCCGCGCGCGCCGCCGCTGCCGGGCACGTGGTACTGGCGCTTGGTCTCTTCCGGCAGCGCGAAGAAGGCCTTGAATACCTCATACGCGGCGTCGATGTCGGCCTGCGGAATGCCGTGGTTGCGGATGCCAGCAAAGCCCCATTCGCGGTAGGCCGCACCCAGCTCGGCCACGAACGCGTCGCGGTCGGTGTCAAAACGGGTGATATCGAGGGTGGGGATCTGGCTCACAGCGATTCCTGCTTGTTCATGGTGGTCGGTGGGCCAGCTGTGGCCCGGCTGAACATTGTGCCAGATCGGGCCAACCCCGCCACCGATACATTGATACAAACCGATACAATGCGCGCGCCCAGACGGCCAGAACGGGCTAACGGCGACGCTCACGCGCCGCCCCTTTTACTCCCAGCGTCGCCCGGTCCGCCTCATGGATGCCCTGCCCTCCCCTCATCGCCGACGGCGTTGCGCTGGCTCACGCCGGCAGGGCCCAGCGTGTGGCCGATGGACCCGCATGACCTTCCACCCACGGCACCGCACAGCGCATGGGATGCGCTGGCGCGATCCCGCAGGCAATGACGATGGCCGCCCGCGCATGCCACGGGCGCTTTTCCACACATGGACTGTCCACCGATGAACGTGCCACTGAAAATTCTCCATACCGAGGCTGCCAAGGGATTTGGCGGGCAGGAGATCTACATCTATCGCCACATGCTGGCCATGCGCGAGCGCGGCCATGACGTCTCCCTGCTCTGCCAGCCCGGCGCCCGCCTGGGCGAGATGGCGCGCGAAGCCGGCTTTACCGTCCACGCGCTGAAAATGGGCGGCCTGCTGCGCATGCTGCGGGGGATCTGGTCAGTCTCGCGCCTGGTGCGCCGCCAAGGCTACGACGTGGTCAACACCACCAGCCGCCGCGACAGCCTGATCGCCGCTGCCGGCGCACGCCTGGGCGGCACGCCACTGGTGGTGCGCTCGCGCCACCTGATGAGCCCGATCAACTCGCTGCTGACCTACACCGGCCTGCCCCACCGGGTGATGACGGTGAGCAGTTTCGTGAAGAAGCTGATGGTCAGCCGCGGCATCGAGGACGCGCACGTCGGCATCGTCCCGCCGATCGCAGTACCGCCGCAGTGGTCGCAGATCGCCAAGCGCGATCCTTGGCAGTGCCTGCAGGACACCCGCGCGGACGTGCGCGCGGAGCTGGGCTTCAACGACGAACAGATCGTGGTCGGCTGCGTCGCGGTGCTGCGCGAGCCCAAGGGCCACCTGGAACTGCTGCAGGCCATGGCGCCGCTGTGCCGCGCCGATGCGCGCGTGCAGCTGGTGATCGTCGGCGACGGCCAGCCGGTGATGGACCGCCTGATCGCCCTGCGCGAGCAGCTCGGCATCGCCGCCCAGGTGCACTTGCTGGGCTACCGCCAGGGCGCTTGCCGGCTGATGACCGGTTTCGATATCTTCGCTCTCGCTACCCACAAGGAGGCAGCCGGCACGGTGTTTCTCGAAGCTGCGTACGTCGGCGTGCCGATCGTCGCCACGCGCGTGGGCGGCGTGCCGGAGATGGTGGTGGAAGGCAGCAACGCCCTGCTCGCGCCGCTGGGCGATCAGGCTGCGTTGACCAACGCACTGCGCACCCTGATCGAGCAGCCTGACCGCCGCCAGCAGATGGGCCTGGCGGGCTGGGAGTGGATGCGCAGCGCCCACCGTTTCACCCCGACCGGTCACACTGAAGCGACCGAACACTATTACCACCAGTGGTTGAAGGAACTGGGCCATGGCCAACGCTAGATCCGTCCCGGTGCTGATGCACCACCATGTCTCCCCCTCTCCGGGGATGATCACGGTGTCGCCGGAGAACTTCGAAAGCCAGATCGCCTGGCTGGCGGCCAACGGCTGGACCTCGCTGACGCTGGACCAGTACGCCGGCTTCCTCGCTGGCAAGCCGACCCCCGCCAAGTCGATCGTGATCACCTTCGATGACGGCTACCTGGACAACTGGGTGTACGCGCACCCGATCCTGGCCAAGTACGGCATGCACGCGGTCGTGTTCGTGGTCACCGGCTGGATGGGCGAAGGCGATGTCCGCCCGCATGCCGGCCAGGCCGGCGCCACCCTGCCCGCAACGCCGGACCATCGCGCCTGCGAGGCGGCGATCCTGCGCGAGAACCGCCCGGACGAGGTGATGATGCGCTGGAGCGAAGCGCGCGCGATGATCGCCGCCGGCACGTTCGAGGTGCACTGCCATACCCACACGCACACGCGCTGGCTCAAGCAGGATATCTCCCGCGAGCACAAGCGCCAGGGCATCAGCGGCGACCTCTCGGTGGCACGCGAAGTGCTGCAGCAGCAGCTGGGAACGGTCTCGGACACGCTGTGCTGGCCGTACGGCGATTTCGACGAGGACTACGTGCAGATCGCACGGGCGCAGGGCTTCAACTACCTGCATACCACGCATCCGTTCGGCCGCAACGTGGTCGGCGGCGATCCGGGGCACATCTATCGGTTCGCGATCCGCAACCGGCCGGCGAGCTGGCTGCGCAAGCGCATCGCCTACAGTTACCACCCGTTGATCGCACCCCTGTTCAATCGCTTCAAGGCGAAGAAAAAGAAGATGGTGGCGGGGCCGTAACGCGCCACCGCGCTGCAACGAAAACGCCCCGGTCTCCCGGGGCGTTTTCAGTTTCCGGCATCCTGCCCGGCTCAGGCCGCGGCAGCTGCCTTCACCGCTGCCGAAAGGCTGTCCAGCGTGGACTGCATCAGCTCTGCGCTGTCTGCCTCGACGGTGACGCGCACCACCGGCTCGGTGCCCGAGGGGCGCAGGAACGCACGCCCACGCCCTTTCACTGCCTGCTGCGCAGCCGCCAGCGCGGCCTGCACGCTCTCGGCCTGCACGGTCGCCTTGGCCGCGCCCTGCAGACGCACGTTGACGGTCTTCTGCGGCACCTTGTTGAGCACCGACAGCACCTGGCGCAGCGAGGTCCCGTCACGGCGCAGCACTTCCAGCACCTGCAGCGCGCTGACGATCGCATCACCGGTGGTGGCGCGATCCAGGCACAACAGGTGACCGGAGGCTTCGCCGCCGAGCACGCCATTGTTTTCCACCAGGGCCTGATGCACGTAGCGGTCGCCGACGTTGCTGCGCTGGAACGGGATGTTCAGCCGTTCCAGTGCCTGCTCCAGGCCGAAGTTGGTCATCAGCGTACCGACCACCGGGCCATGCAGTCGCCCACTGCGCTGCCAGGCCTGGGCCAGCACGAACAGCAGGTCATCGCCATCGACCGGATTGCCCTGGTCATCGGCCATCAGCACGCGGTCGCCATCGCCGTCGAAGGCGATACCGAAATCGGCCCCAACCTCACGCACTTTCGCCGCGAGATTGTCGATGTGCATCGAGCCGACGCCATCGTTGATGTTCAGGCCGTTGGGCGCATCGCCGATGCTGATCACCACCGCGCCCATCTCGCGGAACAGCAGCGGGGCGACGTGGTACGTAGCACCGTGCGCGCAGTCGAGCACGATCTTCAGCCCGCGCAGATCGAACCCGCGCGGCACGCTGGCCTTGCAGAATTCGATATAGCGGCCAACCGCATCGCGGGCACGCATGGCCTTGCCCAGCCGCTCGGACTCGACCGTGGTGAACGGCGCATCGAGCGCGGCTTCCAGCGCCAGCTCGGTGGCGTCATCGAGCTTCTCGCCATCGGCGGAGAAGAACTTGATGCCGTTGTCGTAGTGCGGGTTGTGCGAGGCGCTGATGACGATACCCGCATCCGCACCGAGGGTGCGGGTGAGGAAGGCTACCGCCGGCGTCGGCATCGGGCCGAGCAGCTGCACATCGGCGCCGGCGGCGACCAGCCCGGCTTCCAATGCGGCTTCGAACATGTAGCCGGAGATACGGGTGTCCTTGCCGATCACCACCACCGGGCGGTGCCCGTTGCGCTCGGTCAGCGCACGCCCGAGCGCATTGCCCAGGCGCAGCACGAAATCGGCGGAGATGACGCCCTCACCGACCTTGCCGCGGATGCCGTCGGTGCCGAAATACTTGCGCGACGCCATCAGGCCGCCGCATCCGGTGCGGGTGCGGGCTGACGCGCCAGCATGGCCAGGATCTCCGACAGGCGGTCACGCATCTCGCGGCGGTCGCAGATCTGATCGATCGCACCGTGCTCGAGCAGGAACTCCGAGCGCTGGAACCCTTCCGGCAGCTTTTCGCGCACGGTCTGCTCGATCACGCGCGGGCCGGCGAAACCGATCAGTGCCTGCGGCTCGGCGATGTTGATATCACCCAGCATCGCGAACGAGGCCGACACGCCACCGGTGGTCGGATGGGTCAGCACCGAGATGTACGGCAGCCCGGCATCGCGCAGGCGACCCAGCGCGGCCGAGGTCTTGGCCATCTGCATCAGCGAGAACAGGCCTTCCTGCATGCGCGCGCCGCCACTGGCGGAGAAGCACACGTAGGGCACGCCGATCTCCAGCGCCTTTTCCGCAGCCAGCGAGAAACGCTCACCGACCACCGAGCCCATCGAGCCGCCCATGAAGGCGAAATCGAAGGCCGAGGCAACCAGCGGGCGGCCCTTCATCAGGCCCTGCATGGCGATCAGTGCGTCGTACTCGCCGGTGTTCTTCTGCGAGGCCTTGATGCGCTCGCTGTACTTTTTCTGGTCCTTGAACTTGAGCAGGTCCGTCGGTCCCAGGCGCGCACCGATCTCGGTGGTGCTGTCCGCATCGAACAGCGCGGCCAGGCGCGCACGCGCGCGGATGGCCATGTGATGGCCACACTTGGGGCAGACTTCCAGGTTCTCTTCCAGCTCAGGACGGTAGAGCGCGCTGCCGCAGCTGCTGCACTTCTCCCACAGGCCCTCGGGGACGCTGCGCTTCTTGCTGGGGACGTTGTCGGTGCGGATGCCAGACGGCATCAACTTGCTGAGCCAACTCATGCGGGATGCTACTTCCGTTCAGGGCGGCCCGGGGGCCGCAAAGGCGGACAGTCTAGCTCACCGTTTCCATGCTCGGGCACCCCCCGGCGGTTGCCGGGGGGCTGACGTAAACCATTCTGGTACGTACGTTTACGTGCTTCAGGCGGCGTCGAGGGCGCGTCGCAGCGGCGTGAGGAATGCCTGCGCGGTTGCTGCCGCAGCCGTGGCGTCGGGCGCCTCACCCAGCGCAGCCACCAGCGCACTGCCTACCACCACGCCATCGGCCTCCACGGCCATGGCCGCGGCACTGGCCGCATCCTTGATCCCGAAGCCGGCCACCACCGGCACGCTGGAGCGGCTGCGCAGGTCGCGCAGGCGGGCACTGGCCGCACTGCTGTCCAGGCGTTCGGACGCGCCGGTCACGCCGGCGAAGCTGACGTAATACAGGTAGCCCTGGGCCATCGCGGACAGCGTATCCAGGCGGGTATCGGCGGTCGTCGGCGAAGCCAGCAGGATCAGCGCCAGGCCGGCCGCGGTGAAGATCTCGCGGGTTTCTGCCGCTTCTTCCGGCGGCAGATCGACCAGCAGGATGCCATCCACGCCGGCGGCAATGGCGGACTGCGCGAAGCGGGCCGTGCCGTGGATCTCGACCGGGTTGAGGTAGCCCATCAGCACCACCGGGGTAGTGGCGTCGTCCTTGCGGAACGCGGCGACGGTCTCCAGCACATAGCGCAGCCCTGCCCCACGGGCCAGCGCACGCTCGGAGCTGCGCTGGATGGTCGGGCCGTCGGCCATCGGGTCGGAGAACGGCACCCCGAGCTCGATCACGTCCGCACCGGCGGCGGCCAGTGCATGCATCACCGGCACGGTAGCCTCCAGGCCCGGATCGCCGGCGGTGATGAAGGGGATCAGCGCCTTGCGGCGCTCATCGCGCAGGCGGGCAAAACAGGCATCGATACGGTCCACGGACATCTCAGGCACATCCTTCAATCAGTTCAACGGCGCCACTGGCGCCCCAGTACAGCTTCGATATCACCCCGTCGAAGATCTCCAGCCGGATCGCCAGATCCGAACCGGGGTCCTGCCAGGTCAGGTACTCGCCCGTTTCCGGGTCATAGGCATGCGGTGCGCGCGTACTGCCGGGCGGCAGACGCTTGAGCGCTTCATCCAGCGTCATGCCCAGGCGCAGCCCGAACGGCCCCGGCTGGGTGATGGCCTCGTAGGATTCCTCGATCGGGGCCAGCTCGAAGCGCTGCACGTGGTCATCCTCGACCATCATCGAGACGCCTTCGGGCAGGTTGCCACGCTCGTAGTACTCGCAGGCGCCGCTGGGCTCGCCTTCGCTCAGGCCGGCCGAATGCCACGGGCCATCGGCGGCGAGCTCGGTGAAGCGCTGCCCGATCACCACATCGCCGGCATGATCCAGCGCGACCGAGACTACCGACGGCGCAGCGTCATCCACAACGGGCGCATCGGCAGCCTTGGGCGGTTCCGGCGCGTCCTCGATCGGGCGGTTGGCAATGTCATCGTCATTGCTCGCCAGCTGCCGCGCCGGCGCCACCGCGCCCACAGGCGCGGCAGGGGCCGGCAACACCGGCGGATCCGGCGGCGCGCAGCCGGTCAGGCCGACCACCATCAGCAGCGCACTTCCCTGGCGCAGCAGCGGATTCACAGAACGAGACCCTCGCGGGCAGCGATGGTGTGCACGTCTTTGTCGCCACGGCCGGACAGGTTGCACAGCACCAGCTTGTCGCGCGGCAGATCGCGCGCGATCTTGATCGCCTGGGCCACCGCATGGCTGGATTCCAGCGCGGCCAGGATGCCTTCGCTGTGGGCCAACTGGTGGAACGCAGCCAGCGCTTCGTCATCGGTGATACCGACATACTCGGCGCGGCCGGCATCGGCCAGGAACGCATGCTCCGGGCCGACGCCCGGATAATCCAGGCCGGCCGAGACCGAATGGGTTTCGGTGATCTGGCCGTCGTCGTCGCAGATCACATAGGTGCGGTTGCCGTGCAGCACGCCCGGGCGACCGGCCGCGATGGAGGCAGCATGGCGCCCGGTCTCGATGCCGTCGCCGGCGGCTTCGGCGCCGACGATGCGCACGTCGCGGTCGTTGAGGAAGGCATGGAACAGACCGATTGCGTTGCTGCCACCACCGACGCAGGCGGTGATCGCATCGGGCAGGCGGCCGTAGTCGGTCAGCATCTGCGCGCGCGCTTCACGGCCGACGATCGCGTTGAAGTCACGCACCATGCGCGGGTACGGGTCCGGGCCGGCGACGGTGCCGATGATGTAGAAGGTGTCGCGCACGTTGGTGACCCAGTCGCGCATCGCTTCGTTGAGTGCATCCTTGAGCGTGGCCGAGCCGGAGGTGACCGGCACCACCGTCGCCCCGAGCAGCTTCATGCGGTAGACGTTGATCTTCTGCCGTTCGATGTCGGTGGCACCCATGTACACCACGCATTCCAGGCCCAGCCGGGCGGCCACGGTGGCACTGGCCACGCCGTGCTGGCCGGCGCCGGTCTCGGCGATGATGCGCGTCTTGCCCATCCGCGCGGCGAGCAACGCCTGGCCGATGGTGTTGTTGATCTTGTGCGCACCGGTGTGGTTCAGGTCCTCGCGCTTGAGCAGGATCTGCGCGCCGCCGACCTGCTGGCTGAGGCGCTCGGCGTGATAGATCGGGCTGGGACGGCCCACATAGTGGGTCAGGTCCTTGTCGTAGGCGGCGATGAAGGCCGGATCGCGACGCGCTTGGTCATAGGCGGCCGCCAGCTCCTGCAACGGTCCGATCAGGGTCTCGGCGACGAAACTCCCGCCATAGCGGCCGAAATGGCCGTTGGCATCGGGGTAGGCGTGGAAATCGACGATGGGGGAGACGGGGGAAGCAGACATAGCGCGACAGCCGGTGGAGACAGGCTGCCAATTTAACGCACCTGTCATGACAGGAATATCGATAATATCTGCCACGACCTGTCAGGAAAACTCACATGACCGACGGACCGTTGCCCCCGCTCAATGCCCTGCGCAGCTTTGAAGCGGCCGCGCGGCTGGGCGGGGTTGGCCGTGCCGCCGAGGCACTGCATGTCACCCATGGCGCGATCAGCCGCCAACTGCGCCTGCTGGAGGAACACCTCGGCGTCGTGCTGTTCCAGCGCGAAGGGCGTGGGCTGCGCCTGACCCGCGCCGGCGAGGATCTGCAGGCCGCCTGCGAAGGCGCGTTCGAGCAGATCCGCGAGGCGGTGGTGGCGCTCAAGCGCCAACAGCGGCCCGAAGCGTTGGTGCTCGGCTGCAGCGGCAGCATCCTGGCGCGCTGGATGATTCCCCGCCTGCAGGCGCTGCAGACCGCCCTGCCCCAGCTGCCGCTGCATTGGTCCGCCCAGGACGGGAGCTTCACCGCCGGGCAACAGGGCCTGGATGCGGTCCTGCTGCTCGCCCAGCCGCCGTGGCCCCGTGGCTGGCAGGTGCGCGAGCTGGCGCCGGAGCGGGTGGGCGTGGTGGTGAGTCCGCAGCACCCGGCCGCCGCGCGGCTGGCGCATCAGCCGCCCCCCTCCTTGTTGGGCGAATCGCTGTTGCATACGACCTCACGCCCGCAGGCGTGGCCGGCCTGGGCCCTGTCGCATGGGCTGGAGCCGGCACAGCTGCAGCTGGGCAGTGGCTTCGAGCATCTGTATTACCTGCTGGAAGCGGCGGTCGCCGGACTGGGCGTGGCGATCGCGCCAGAACCGCTCGTGGCCGATGAGCTGGCCGCCGGCCGGCTGCTGGCACCCTGGGGATTCGGCGCGACCGGGGGGTTTTGGGTGCTGGCCACGCCGGAGGGGGCGGCGGATCCGCGGGTGGATGCGCTGGCCGGGTGGCTGCAGGAGCAGCTGAAGGGGTGAGTGCGCGGGTGTATCAGGCTGCCGGCCAACGGCCGGCACTACCGGGTGCTGGGTGCCAGGCCCAGGGTGGGCGGATCAATCCGCTTCGTGGCAATCGGCGCGGCGCACTTCTTCGACGAACTTGCGCATCTTGTAGCCGTCCTTGATGCCCGGTTCGGATTCGATGCCACTGGACACATCCACACCCCACGGCAGCGTGGCCACGATCGCGTCGAACACGTTGTCCGGGGTGATCCCGCCGGCCAGCAGGAAGGGCCGGTGCAGGCCGGTCGGCAGGCGGGTCCAGTCGAAGGCCACGCCCGTGCCACCGCCGCCACCGGGGGCGTGGCTGTCGAACAGGAAGCCGGCCGCGCTGGGGTAGCGCAACTGCAGCTGGCGGGCGTTGACCTCGTCCTTGCCCCCCATCGCCACGGCCTTCAGGTACGGCATGTTGAAGCTGCGGCAGAACGATTCGTCTTCGTCGCCGTGGAACTGCAGCAGGGTCGGCCGCACAGTGCGCAGCACTTCGCGCACCTCTTCCTTGGTGTTGTCGCGGAACAGGGCCACCACGTCCACCATCGGTGCGATCGCCTGGCGCATGGCGCGCGCCTCGGCCGGGGCGACCCGGCGCTTGCTCTCGCGGGCGAAGATGAAGCCGACGGCGTCCACGCCGAGCTCGCCGGCCAGGCGCACATCGCCGGCACGGGTCATGCCGCAGAACTTGATACGGGTGCGGTAGAAGGAGCGGCTCATAAGGTGACCTCGGCAGGCAGCTGCCAGTTGTCGGGGTACAGGGGACCAACGAAGACCAATCCCTGCGGCGGAGCGGTCGGGCCGGCCACGGTGCGGTCGCGCCCGGCCAGCAGTTGCCCCATCCACGCGACCGGCTGCTCACCACAACCGACCAGGATCAATGAACCGACGATATTGCGCACCATGTGATGAAGGAATGCATTGGCCTGAACGGCGACCTCCACGACCTCGCCCTGACGGGTCACCGAGAGCGACTGCATGTGCCGGCGCGCGTGCAGGGCCTCGCACTGCACGCTGCGGAAGGCGCTGAAGTCGTTCTCACCCAACAGGGCCTGCCCGGCCGCGTGCATCAGCTCGGCATCCAGCGGCCTGCGCTCCCAGCTCAGGGTCTGCCGATAGAGTGCCGGGCGGACCTGGCGGTTGAGCAGACGGTAGCGGTAGCGGCGCGCGCGCGCGGCGAAGCGCGCATGGAACTCGTCGGCCACCGGTACGCACCAGCGCACAGCGATGGAGCGCGGCAGGCGCGTGGTGGTGCCCAGCATCCAGCTGCGCGGATCACGCACGACATCGGTATCGAAATGCACGACCTGGCATTCACCGTGCACCCCGGCATCGGTACGCCCCGCACACACGACCTGGATCGGCGCATTGGCCACCGAGGACAGCGCATCCTGCAGGCTGGCCTGCACGCTTGGGCAGCCGCTCTCACCGAGCTGCTGCCAGCCTTTGAATTCGCTGCCGTCGTATTCCACGCCCAGTGCGTAGCGCATGGTGAACCTCAATGGTTTGGGGGGGCCGGCGCAGGCGCCGGGTAGTGCATCAGACGGCGTCGCGCTCGGACCATACGGCCAGCTCGTTGCCGCCGGGCTCCACGAACTGGAAGCGGCTGCCACCGGGGAAGGCGAACACCGGTTTGATGATCTGCCCGCCCTGGGCCAGCACGGCCTCGAGCATGGGCTGCAGATCATCGGCGTAGATCACCAGCAATGGCGCGCCGCCAGCGGAGGCCGTCTGCGGCTCAGCGCGGAAGAAGCCGCCCTGGAAACGGCCATCGTCGAAGGCGGTGTAGTCCGGGCCGTAATCCACGAACGACCAGCCGAACACCTGCTCGAAGAAGTGGCGGCTGGCGGCGGGATCGCGCGAGGCGAACTCGACATAGTCCAGGCGCCGTTCGCGGGCGGCCAGCGGGCGGGCGTCGCTCATCCCAGTCGCGCCAGCAGTTCGCGCGCCTCGGCCTGGCTGTGCGGGTCGGCGCCGACGGCCACTTCGTGCAGCAGGGTCCGCGCGGTCTCGGCATCGCCGAGGTCCAGGTAGGCGATGGCCAGTTCCAGTCGATCACGACCGGGGCTGCCGATGGGCGCGGTGGGCGCGTTGTCGGCGACCGAGTCGGCACTATCGAGGGTGACGTCATGGCCGGCAGTCACCGGCTCAGCGTCGGCCGCGAGGGTGTCATCGCTTTCGACTGCTGGACGTTCGGCAGTGGCCGTTTCATCGGGGAATTCGAACACGCCGCGGAACGACGGCTGCGCGGCAGCTTCCAGCGCATGCGCTGGCGGCTCGATCAGCGGCGTCGGCTCGCGGAACAGCGCATCGTCTACGTTCACATGCTGAGCGTCGGCCTCGATGCTGTACGCAGACGCCGCCGTCGCCTCTACCTCGGGCAACACCGGCGCTTCGTCCGTCGCGGTAGCACTCCAGCGAGGATCGTCGAGGGCATCGTGCGGCTCGGCGTCGTGCGGGGAAGGCGCGAGCGGGAAGACTGGCTCGCGGCGCAGCCCGGCGTAGACGTCGGCCTCTGCAATGGTCTCTTCGTCGGGCACGCGCTGCGCGTCCTCCTGCTGCGCGGCCAGTTCGTCCACATAGTCGGCTGCGGGGACGGCCGCGGCCAATGCCGCGCCATCGAGCCCATCGCGCGACAGCGGCGGCAGCGGCGATGGCTTGCGGCGGCGTACCAGCGCCCATCCACCGACCACCAGCAGCAGCACGACCAGGCCCAACCAGTACCAGCCACCGCCGGCGCTGTCACGCGTGCCGGGTGCCTGCTCCAGGCGCTGTTGCGCAGCGGCCAGATCGTTGTCCTTCATCGTGATCAGGGATTGCTGCTGGGCCTTGAGCTTTTCCAGCTCGGCCACGCGTTCGCGCAGTTCCTGGATCTCGGCATCGCGCGTGGCGACGTCTTCCTTGGCCTGTCGCAGTTGTTCGTTACCCAGCATGTCGCCCTCGGTGCCGGCAGCGGTGCCGGTGGTTGTGCCTGCGGTGGTGCCGGCGGCGGCGACGGCCGGCGCGATTTCCAGGCGTGCGCCCTGGCCAGCAGCGGTCGGTGCGGCCGGGGCCGGAGACGGCGCGGCGGCCCCCCCGCTGTCGGCGGGCTGCGGGATCGCCGCGCGCGACTGCCGCCATTGCGCGGTGTGCTCGCGCACAATCGCCGCAGCCTGTTGTGCATCGATCTGGGCAAGCCCATCGGCGCCCGGCGTGCGCAGCACCGCACCCTGCTTGAGCAGGTTCACGTTGCCACGGATGAAGGCCTCGGGGTTGGCCCGCAGCAGCGCGATCATCGCCTGGTCGCGGTTGATGCCCTGCTCGCGCGCCAGCGGACCGGCGATCTGCGAGAGCGTCTGTCCGCGCTGGACGGTGACGCTACCATCGGCGGCGACGGGCGCGGCCGGGGCGGCCTGTGCAGCCCTCGGCGCGGCCGGCCGGGGTGCGGCGGCGGGTTCAGCACGGCGCGGCGGCGCAGCGACGGCTGCCGCCTCCGGCGCAGGCTCACGGATGATGGCGTTGGACATCGCGCCCGCCGGGGCGACGATCTCCGGCTCGGCCACGGCGGCGGCGCTGTTGGGCGCATCCACCAGGGCGGAATACTCACGGACCAGACGGCCCTGCCCCCAATCGGCTTCGATCAGGAAATTCAACGCGGGCGTCGCCACGGGCGCATGACTGCTGACGCGCACCACGGCGCGGCCCTGCGCATTGCGGGTCAACTCAAACTGCAACTCGCTGACCAGTCCGGACGGCGGTTCCAGCCCGACCCGGGCGAAGGTCGCTGGCGAGGCCAGCGCAACGCGGAGGTTTTCCAGCTCGGACGGATCGGCGGAAATGACCGGGATTTCGGCCAGCAAGGGTTGGCCCGGTTTGGACAGCACCCGGATATCGCCCAGGCCCAGGGCCATGGCGGAACTGCTGGCCAGGGCCAGCAGCAGCGTCGACACATACTTGAGCGGACGCACTGCGCCCGGAGCCCGGTTCTTCATGGCGGCCAATATAACGGCTCCCCCCGTGATCGGCGATGTTTCAATGCGGGCGGTCGGCGGCATCCCCATGCCGCCGACCACGACGCGATCAGCCTTCGGCGGCGACCAGTTCGGCCAACTGCACGGCATTGAGGGCAGCGCCCTTGCGGATGTTGTCCGAGACGATCCACAGGTTCAGGCCACGCGGGTGCGACAGATCCTCGCGGATGCGGCCGACGTACACCGCATCGGTGCCCGACGCGTGAGTGACCGGGGTCGGATAACCACCCGCTTCATGCTTGTCGACCACTTCCACGCCCGGCGAACGTGACAACAGCTCACGCGCGGCATCCGGGGTGACCTTGTCGCGGGTTTCGATGGTGACCGCTTCGGAGTGGCCATAGAACACCGGCACGCGCACGGCGGTCGGGTTCACCAGGATGCTGTCATCGCCGAGGATCTTGCGGGTTTCCCAGACCAGCTTCATTTCTTCCTTGGTGAAGCCGTTGTCCAGGAAATCATCGATGTGCGGGATCAGGTTGAACGCGATCTGCACCGGGAAGCGCTGCGGATCGATTTCCTGGAAGCTGAGCAGCTGGCCGGTCTGCTTGCCGAGTTCTTCCAGCGCCGAGCGACCGCCGCCGGACACCGACTGGTAGGTGGCCACGTTGATGCGCTCGATGCCGTACTGGCGGTGCAGCGGCGCCAGTGCGACCAGCATCTGCATGGTCGAGCAGTTCGGGTTGGCGATGATGCCGCGCGGGCGGTTCTTCAGCGCCTCCGGGTTCACTTCGGAGACGACCAGCGGGACGTCATCGTCGTAACGGAAGGCCGAAGAGTTGTCGATCACCACCGCACCGGCGGCGGCGAACTTGGGGCCGAACTCCTTGGAGACGCTGCCACCGGCGGAGAACAGCGCAATGTCCACGCCGTTCGGATCGAAGGTGCTCAGGTCCTGGACCTTGATCTTCTCACCCTGGTACTCGATCTCGCCACCGGCCGAACGCGAGGACGCGAGCAGGCTCAGCGTGGCGATCGGGAAGTTGCGCTCAGCCAGGATGGCCAGCATGGTTTCGCCGACAGCACCGGTGGCACCGACGACGGCGACGTGGAAACGACGATCTGGATTGCTCATGAAAACCTCTGTTGGGTGTACCGACCCGTGGCCGATACGTAACGTGCGTTGGGGATGTGTACCGACCAACGATCGGTACCTGCCGTGCCTTGGAGATATGTGCCGACCATCGGTCGGTACCTACCGGTTCGGGAACCTCGCCTGTTGGCCAGCGCGGTTCCCTATCGTTTTGCGTCGTCGATTTTTTTGCCGCCCACGGTCGCGCCGCCGGTTTTCACGGCAGCGACAGCGTCGGCGTTGATCGCGCTCGGCGGGTGGCCGGCATCCGGGCCCTGCCCCAGTGCGGCGGTCAGGTTGTCCACGGCCAGCTGCACCATCGCCCGGCGGGTGGCCTGGCTGGCGCTGCCGATATGCGGGGTCAGCACGATGTTGTGCAGGGCGAGCAGTTCCGGGCGCACCGTCGGCTCGCCTTCGAACACATCCAGCCCGGCGGCGGCCAGGCGCCCGTTGGCCAGTGCATCGGCGAGCGCCAGCTCATCCACGATGCCGCCGCGGGCGATGTTGATCAGCGTGGCGGTCGGCTTCATCTTTGCCAGCGCATCGGCATCGATGATGTGGTGCGAGGCGGCGTTGTACGGCAGCACGAGCACGAGGTGATCGGCCTGCGCCAGCAGGGTATCCAGGTCCACATACTGCGCGCCGACCTCGGCCTCGGTGGCCTCGGGCAGCCGCGAACGGTTGTGGTACAGCACGCGCATGCCGAAGCCGTGCGCACCGCGACGGGCGATGCCCTGGCCGATGCGGCCCATGCCGAGGATGCCCAGCGTGCTGCCGTGGATGTCCGCACCGAGCATGGTCTGGAACGACCACTGCCCCCACTGCCCGTCACGCAGCCAGCGCTCGGATTCGGTGATGCGGCGGGCGGTGGCCATCAGCAGCGCAAAGCCGAGATCGGCCGTGGTTTCGGTCAGGACATCCGGGGTGTTGCTGGCCAGGATGCCGGCGGCGCTGAGCGCGTCGATATCCAGGTTGTTGTAGCCCACACCGACGTTGGCGATCGCGCGCAGCTGGGGCGCGTTGGCGATCTCGGCTGCACCGATGCGTTCGTTGAGGGTGATCAGCGCGCCGTCGACGTGGGCCAGCTGTTCGGCCAGTATCTGCGGCGTATAGCGGGTGACGTCGCCGGTCATGGTCAGGTCGAAATGCTGCCCGAGCTGTTCGACGACATCGTCGAACAGGGGCTGGCTGACCCAGACCTTGGGGCGCCGATCAGCCATCGATCGTGCCCGGGATGCGCGGGGTGATCTGGCCGACATCACCGCACTGGGCGCGGTGGCGCAGCGCCTGGTCCATCAGCACCAGGGCCATCATCGCCTCGGCGATCGGGGTGGCACGGATGCCCACGCACGGATCGTGACGGCCGGTGGTGATCACCTCGACCGAGGCACCGGTGGCGTCCACCGTGGCACCGGGCAGGCGCAGGCTGGAGGTCGGCTTGAGCACGATCGAGGCAGTGACCTGCTGGCCGGTGGAGATGCCACCGAGGATGCCGCCGGCATGGTTGCTGGCAAACCCCTGCGGGGTGAGCAGGTCACGGTGTTCGGTGCCCTTCTGCGCGGCACTGGCAAAGCCATCGCCGATCTCCACGCCCTTCACCGCGTTGATGCTCATCAGCGCGGCCGCCAGATCGCCATCGAGCTTGCCGTAGATCGGCTCGCCCCAGCCCGGCGGTACGCCGTCAGCCACCACGTTGACGCGCGCACCGACCGAATCACCGGACTTGCGCAGCGCATCCATGTAGCTCTCCAGCGCAGGCACCTGATCGGCGACCGGCCAGAAGAACGGATTGTCTTCCACCGCCGACCAGTCGAACCCGGTCGGGATGATCTCGCCCAGCTGCGAGAGATAACCACGCACGGTGACGCCATGCCGCTGCAGCAGCCACTTCTTGGCGATGACACCGGCGGCGACGCGCATGGTGGTTTCGCGCGCGGAAGAACGACCACCACCGCGCGGATCGCGGATGCCGTACTTCTGCCAGTAGCTGTAGTCGGCATGGCCCGGGCGGAACTGCTGGGCAATGTTGGTGTAATCCTTGCTGCGCTGATCCGTGTTGCGGATCAGCAGCCCGATCGGGGTGCCGGTGGTGCGGCCCTCGTACACCCCGGAGAGGATCTCGATCTCATCCGCTTCACGCCGCGCGGAGGTGTGCCGGCTCTTGCCGGTGGCCCGCCGCTGCAGATCATGGGCGAATTCGTCGGCGCTGATCTCCAGCCCCGGCGGACAGCCGTCCACCACGCAGCCGATCGCCGGACCGTGCGATTCGCCGAAGGTGGTAACGGTCAGCAGTTTGCCGAAGCTGTTGGAACTCACGGCCGCTGCGCTGCCAGTTCGGTGATGCGGGCGCTGTGCGCGATCAGTTCGCGGCACTCCACGGCGAAGATGCCCATCTGGCCGACCTTGAACTCGACCCAGCGGAAATCCACTTCGGGCAGCAGCTTGTACAGGTGCTGCTCGGACTCGCCCACTTCACAGATCAGCAGACCATCCTCGCTCAGGTGCAGCGGGGCGTCGCGCAGGATCTTCAGCACCAGGTCCAGGCCGTCGTCGCCGGCACGCAGGCCCATCTCCGGCTCGTAGGCATATTCCCGCGGCAGGGCATCGGTCTCGTCGTTGGTGACGTACGGGGGATTGGTGACGATCAGGTCGTAGTGACGGCCGGTCAGGCCGTTGAACAGGTCGGACTTGAGCAGGGTGACGTTCTGCGTCTGCAGACGTTCCTTGTTCTCTTCGGCCAGCGAGAGTGCTTCGTCGCTGAGGTCGACGCCATCCACCTCCCAGTTCGGGTAGTAGTGGCCCATGGCGATGGCGATGCAGCCCGAGCCGGTGCACAGGTCGAGGGCGCGATGGACATCGCGGCCGGCCAGCCACGGCTCGAAGCCGCATTCGATCAGTTCGGCGATCGGGGAGCGCGGCACCAGGGCGCGGGTGTCGCTCTTGAAGCTCAGGCCGGCGAACCAGGCCTCACCGGTGAGGTAGGCAGCCGGGATGCGCTCGTCGATGCGGCGCTGGAACAGCTCCAGCACGCGGACTTTTTCGTCCTGCAGCAGGCGCGCCTGGCCGTAGGCGGGGCCGAGGTCATGCGGGAGGTGCAAGCTGTGCAGGACGAGCTGGGTGGCTTCGTCCAGGGCGTTGTCGTAGCTGTGCCCGAAGGTCAGCCCGGCGGCGTTGAAACGGCTGGTGCCGTAGCGGATCAGGTCGATGATCGTGTGGAGTTCGGCGGCCGTTTCGGCGGTCATGGCGGGGCAACAGGCAATGTGGCCCCCGATTATAGGCGCTGGGGCGGGCCGGGGCATCCGTTGCAGTCGAAACGAGCCAGGGCCACGGCCACGGCCACGGCGAGGATCAAGACAGAAGCCAATGCGGCGGTTGACAGTCCGTGGGCTGGCGTGG
>NZ_JBSZJV010000028.1:0-42741 GCF_054188265.1 Stenotrophomonas sp. IS26 | reverse complement strand
GTGGTCAAGGCCGAGGGGGACAACGCCGTGGCCGTGGGCAGCGAAGGCAAGGAGCGCAGCGTCCGCCACGTGGCCAAGGGCACGGCCGATACCGATGCGGTCAATGTCCGCCAGCTCAATGACGTACTCACGCAGTCCAACGAGTACACCGATCTGGCGGTGGAGGGCTTGAACAAGCGCCTGGATGGCATGGACAAGCGTTTCAACCGGATGGCGGCGATGAGCAGTGCGCAGAGTGCGATGGCGATGAACACCGCCGGCCTGAATACCTACAACCGCCTCGGCGCGGGTGTGGGCCATTCCGATGGCGAATCGGCACTGGCGGTGGGCTACCAGCGGGTGATGAACGAGCGTGGCTCGGCCACCTTCAGCCTCAATGGCGCCTTCACCAACAGCGGTGAGAAGACCGTCGGTGTGGGCGTGGGTATCGGCTGGTAAGCGGCACGTAGCCCTGCGGCTTGTATAGGCTGCCCGGGTCGGTATGACTGCGCAGCCGGTAAGGGCGCTTGATCTGGCGCGGTTCGCTTCTGGCGGGCCGCGCCTTTTTTTTGTGCGGCGTGCGCGGCCATTTTTCATTGGTGTTGTATGGAAGTCGGGCGAGGGGTGCCATTAGCGTGATGGTGAGGCGCGCGCACTCCGCGCGATGCCCCTTGCGGTGGAGGCGCGTGAATGAGTGATCGCACCCGGGGAGTGGCCGTGGCAACCGTGGGGGAGGCCGGCCTATGATCGGTTCGCAGGCGTCTGGACGCGCCTTGGCCGGGGCTGGGCGGCCCGGTTCCGGGGGCGGGAGAGTGGACCACCGTGTCGCACTGCGTGTGGTGTCGTTCGCCATCGCCCTTGCCGGTGCATGGGCCGGTTGGACACTGCTGTCCGCCCCCAAGCTGCAGGTGACTCCCGAGGCCGCGCACGTCTGGATGCTGGCGCTGGACGACCGCATCCGCAAGCGCGCGCAGGCAAGTTACGAAGGGCCGGAGGTGCTCCGCTTTCACCAGCGCGTCGCGGGGCCAGGCACCGCGGAGGGCGCGGGCCCCGGGGCTCACCGAATACAGCAGGTCCGTGGTGTGCTGCTGGAGCCGGCCGCGTTGCGCTACCAGCAGAAACTGCTGCAGGACATCGCAGCCCTGATCCTGGCGCTGGACGAATGCGGCGAGCTGCACTGCCGTGAGGTGGATGCGTATGTTGCGATGCTGGGGGCGGTGCGCGAGCACAGTACCGATGCGGTGTGGCGCAGCGCGGCCCAGCCAGACTGGGGCGGTCCGCATGGCCATGAGGTGTGCCACATCCAGGACGTGCATGCGTACCGCGATACGCTGTGGGACATCGTCGGCATCCATGCCGATCTTTCCAGCCGCTACTATCACCAGCACCGGGCAGTGACCGTGCTGCAACTGCTGCAGCGCCGCCTGTTCTGATAGCCAAAGGGGTCCCGGTGCCCGTCTGCCTTTTGTGTATGCGTGGCAGGGCATGCGCCTCGAGAGGCGCGAAGGGTGAGCTATCGGCGGCTTGGCCGCGTCAGACTCATCAGGCAAGTGTCATATCGCGATCGCATTGGACCTCTTCGGTTCATCAGCGGATACCGGAACAACCAGACGGCCAGTACCAAGACGACACCGCCGGCGCCCCTTTTTACGGCGGGGATCAGATTTGCTGCGCCACGCTTTCCGTGGTCGGTTGGATAGCAACGAAGGTGGTACGTCAGCCGGCCAATTCTGCGTGGCACAGCGTTTCATCTCGAGTTCAACAAGGTTGATGTCCATCTTGCCCAGCACGAGCCCATAAACAGCGAGGAATGCGTCCGCATGTCCAGTGGCGCCATAGCCGGCCTCGTAGAGAACGGCATGGGTGAGCTCGTGGGCCACTGTCAGCTGGAACGGGTCTGCTCCCCACTCGACGAACTCGCGTTCACAGGCTTGGCCGATGGTGATCCTGCGGGCCTGCATGTTGAAGGTTGCTTTCCCAGAAGCCAGGCCTAGCTGGTCGAACACGAGCGTGGGCACCGATGCCGTCAATGTCCGCCAGCTCAACGACGTGCTCACGCAGTCCAACGAGTACACCGGTATGGCGGTGGAGGGCTTGAACAAACGCCTGGATGGCATGGACAAGCGCTTCAACCGCATGGCGGCCATGAGCAGCGCAAAGAGTGCGATGGCGATGAACACCGCCGGCCTGAATACCTACAACCGCCGAGGAATCACTGCTCGCGCTGCAAGGCGAGGGCGGCGGCTTCGCCGACGTCAATCACTACAGCACCGCGCTGTGGGAGATCGTGGATATCCATGCCGAGATGACCGAGGCCTTTGAGCGCGAGCACCGTTTCGTGACCGTGCTTCAGTTGGTGCTCGGAGGCACGCCGTCCACGCCATCGGCCGGGGCCGGGCTGAGACTGGCCACCAGTGCCCAGACCTGCGCATCGGCGGGGTCGCCGTTGATGGCATGCGCTTTCAGGCAGCGCTGTAGTTCGCACAGAGTGGGCACGGTGTCCACGTCGCCCACCATCGAGGCCGCGCCCTGCATGCGGTGCGCCATGGCCAGCGCACCGCGCCAGTTCTGCACACGGATCGAAACCTCCAGCCCGGTCCGGTCGAGCTGCATCTGGTGATGGTAGATTTCCATCACGCTCACGCCTTGCTGTACGGGCACGACGGGCGCCTTCGCATCACGCACCGGTGCGCCGCTGGCGGCATCGAAGGCGACCCAGTCGATGGGCTTGCCAAGATAGACATCGACCCCGGCGCGGCGGTAGGCCGCGCGGTCCATCACGTCGGTGGCGGCGGAGACAGACAGCAGCCTTGCGGGCGGCCAATCGTGGCGGCGTTCGATCGCGCGGATCTCCTGGGCGATATCGCTGCCATCGGCGTCCATCAGGTCGCCATCCACGGTGATGATGCCGAACGGCCCCTCTTGATTCATGAGGCGGATCGCCGCGGCACCGGAGCTGGCGATGACCGTCTCGAACCCCAGCCCGCGCAGCCGGCGGACCATGATGTTGGCGATCGCGGGTTGATCCTCGATCACCAGTGCGCAGGCCACCTTGGGTGCAGAGGCCCGGAGGAGGGGCGAGGTCATCTCCGGCGCGGTATCGCCGAGTTGCCCGCGTAGCGTGGCCACGAAGGTCGCACCCGATCCTGGCCGGCTGGAGACGGTCACGTTCCCGCCGTGCGCGCGCGCGATACGTCGGCACAGGGAGAGTCCGATGCCGGCGCCGTGTTTGAGCTGGCCGGTGCGGGTGGCGCTGAAAGGCTCGAAGATGCGTGCCATGTCGTGGGCTGGAATCCCGGGGCCGACATCGGTCACGCGAAGCACGACCGTTCCGGTGTTACCGACGCCAGGCAAGAAGCAGAGCCCGATCGTCACCTCGCCGTGGTCACTGAACTTGATGGCGTTGGAGATCAGGTTGCTGGCGATATGGTGCAGGGCGCGCGCATCGCAACGCGCCTGCAGCGTAGCCTCACCGTCCATCTGCAGCACCAGGTGAAGCCCCTTGCAGCGGGCCAGCGGCCGCATCGCCGAGAGGCATTCGGCCACGATGCCGTGGGCGTTGTGCAGGAAAGCGGCATCGGCATGCTCGGGCGCATCACGGAACATGAACTCCAACGCGTTTGTCAGGGTGTGCTTCAGCGCATCGGCAGCCGACCGGGCCGATTGGAACAGCCGGTTGCGTTCGTCCGGGTCCGCCTCGGCCTCCAGCAGATCGATGGCTGAAATGACCGAGGCCGCGCCGTTGCGGACTTCATGATTGACCAGGGTCAGGATGCGCGCTGCACTGGCCTGGCGTGAGGCCAGTGAGCGCGCATTGCGCTGCGACTGGGCGACGGCCAGCAGGAACGCCAGCAGGAACAGGCCGAGCAGTGTGATAGGCACGCGGTAGTGGGACAGCACCGCCCGCAGTGTGGGTGGAGAGCGGTACAGCGTGTTCAACCAGCGCTCCAGGATGTCCTGGCGGGTATCCAATGGCAGCGAGAGGAAGGTCTGGTGCGCCATGGCAATCTCGCCGGCGCGCTGCGGCAGCGAGGCCACCCGCATCTCCACCGGTGGGCCATCCGAAACCAGATGCACCTCCAGCCGCTCGCCGAAGCGCTTGCGCGCCAGCGGCGCCAGCACGGCATCCACACCGAGCGCGGCGTCGATGCCACCGCTGTCCACCGCCTCGAGCATCGCATCGACGCTGGGCAGGGGATACACGTCGATACCGGGGAAGTGCTCAGCCAGATAGCCGCGATACTCCCCATGGCCGATCACGCCCACGCGCATCCCGCTCATCGCCGACAGCGCGCGAAAGGCCGCTGTCGGGCGCGTGACCATGACCGTGGTGCCGCTGTAGAAGGACGGCGAGACCGCGGCGGTGTCGGGCAGCATCGTGGCGGTGGAGGGCAGGGAGAAGGCCATTCCGTCCACCTGCCCGTTGTGCAGCAGCAGGACTGCACGCTCGATGGAGGGCGCGGTGACCAGCTTCAGCGTGAGCCCGGACAGCGCCTCGACTGCCTCCAGATAGGCACCGGGCCCGCCTTGCGCGGCATCCCCGGCCAGGCCGTGCTGGCTGGCCATCTGCGGGCCGATGGCCAGGCTGAAGGGCGTGCGCTGTGCCGTCGGGGAGGACAGGACCAGCCAGAGCAGGCTGCCGGCGATAGCGAAGGTGGCCGTGAGCCATGCCACGCGCCACGGGCTTTGTCGCCGGCCGGTGGTGCGGAAAGGGGAGGAAGCACGCGGGTCCATGCACCAGTCATCCGACAAAAATATCCCCCACAGATACGCCGGCATCGCACGGCGGGGTATGCAACAAGTACGAAAGTTCCACCCAGCATGGCGTCTCCGCAGGCCGCGTCACAAAGCCATACCCGTCGCCTCCCGGCGTTCATATGAACCCGATTTTCATAGTGCTTGCATGGCGATGCGGTTCCCGATTCGTCATGGTGATCGAAGGACGGGGCTGGCGTCAGCGCCCAGAGGGAATGGACACTCCATGGCAACACGCATTGTGGTCATCAGTGACCACCCGCTCACTGTGTTTTCCCTTTGTTGCCTGCTCGGCAGCGTGCCGGCGTGCCGGGTGGTCGACGATGCCGGCAGCTGGTCGGCATTCCGCGAGCGGGTCGGGGAGGATGAGCCCGAGTTGGTGATCCTCGATCTGCCTGCCTGCATCCGTCAGGGTGCGGAGGCAGTGGAGATGATCGGTGCCGTGCGTGGGCAGACCAGCGCAGCGGTCATGGTGTTGACCGACAGCGCCCACTCCGACGGGTTGGCGAACCTGCTGGACGCCGGGGCATCGGCCATCGTGCAGCGCCGCGCGCCGCTGGCGGTTTATCTGGACGCAATGACATCCGTCATTGCCGGGCGCCGCTATGTGCATGACGGTTGGGCGGAACGCACCTTTGACCAGGACGCACCGCGGCAACCCCCTTTGTCGGCGTTGTCGCGATGCGAGCGGCAGGTATTGGCGCTGATCGCCAAGGGCAACTCGGTCAGCGAGATCGCCGGATGTCAGGCCAAAACCGTCAGCACGGTGAGTCGGCAGAAGCGCACGGGGATGCGTAAGTTAGGCGCTGCCAATGACAGAGAGCTTTTCGATTTACTGCGTGCGCATCCAACAGATCGCTGACTGAATGGAAACGGCGCCAGGCTGAACAATTGCAGTGACGCCGCTGTGTTTTGCAAGTTCTTGCATGTACCTGCCCGCAGGCCGCTGCCACTCTCGCCGCACTTCCGCTGACCTGGTCCCGCTTTGAGCGGGCAACACCCCGTGCCGATACGCATGAGCCCATCGCTTTCCCATCGCGCGCCGCATCGGCAGCGTCGGGGAGGCGCGCGTGTCAGCACATTGGCGGCGGCGCTGGCCGGCTGCTGGCATGGTCTGGCCATGGCCAGTGGCAATGGGGCACCGGTGGAGCTGGCATTCAATGCCGATTTCCTCATGGACGGCGCCAGCGATGCCGATCTGGAGCGCTTCCGCCACGGTAATCCGGTTGAAGCGGGCGAATACGATCTGGACGTCCACCTCAATGACAGCTTCCTGGGCCGTCACGGCATCACGTTCCATCCCGGCGCCGATCCTCTGCGTGCCGAGGCCTGCCTGCCGCGCACGCTGCTGGAAGACGGCGGCGTCAAAGCCGAGCACCTGCAGCAGGACGTGCGCGGTTGCGTGCCGCTGGTCGGCCGCGTTGAACACGCCCAGGCGCATTTCGATACCCACGCGCTGCGCTTGAACCTGAGCGTACCGCAGCAGGCGTTGGAGACCCAGGCGCGTGGCACGGTCAACCCGGGGCAGTGGGACCCTGGTGTCACCGTCGGCATGCTGGATTACGACTTCAACGCGCAGCGCAATGACAGCGGTGTGGCAGCGTACGCAGGCCTGTCCTTCGGCTTCAACCACGGGCCGTGGCGGCTGCGCCATCGGGGCACATGGCGGCGGCACGAGGGCGACAGCGGCTACCAGGCCGGGCATACGTATCTGCAGCGGGATGTGGTGCGCTGGCGCAGCCAGTTGCTGGTGGGGCAATCCATGACCACCGGCGAACTGTTCGACAGCATTGCCTTCACCGGGGCGCAGCTGTCCAGCGATGAGCAGATGCTGCCCGATGCCCTGCGCGGTTATGCGCCCCTGATCCGCGGCATGGCGCGCTCGGCGGCTACCGTCACCGTGCGCCAGAGTGGTTATGTGATCCATGAGATCCGGGTGGCAGCCGGGCCGTTCCTGATCGATGACCTGTACCCCTCCAATTACGGCGGCGATCTTGACGTGGTGGTCACTGAGGCCGATGGCAGCGAGCAGCGCTTCTCGGTGAACTTCGCCGCGGTGCCGCAGGCACTGCGGCAAGGTGCCTGGCGCTACAGCCTGGCGGGGGGGCGTCGACGCACCTCCGGTGAGCATGATGGGCTGTCCGACCCGGTGTTCTTCCAGGGCACCTGGGGCAGGGGCATGAACAACTGGCTCACCCTGCTCGCCGGTACTCAGGCCACGCAGGGCTACCACGCCGCACTGGCTGGCGCGGCAATCAACACGTCCATTGGCGCGTTCGGCGCAGACCTGACGCACTCGCAGGTAACGCTCAACGGCCATGGCGTGCGCCGGGGCAACAGCGTGCGCGTCAACTACCAGCGGCACATGGCCAGTACCGGCACCAACATCGGCTTGGCCACCTATCGCTACAGCAGTGGCGACTTCGTCACCCTGGAAGAGGCGATGCAGTGGCGCGCCAAGCCGGGCGACGCGTCCGGCCAGGCCATCCTGCAGCGCGCCAAGCGCCGCATCCAGCTGGATTTCTCGCAGCAACTGGGCACGCGCTCGTCTGCCTTCGTGCGTGCCAGCCATGTCAGCTACTGGGGCGCAGCCCAGGCACAGACCGACTACCAGATCGGCCTGCAGAGCCGTTGGCGGCGTGTCAGCTGGAGCCTGAGTGCGATGCGCGTGCGCTCGAGCACCGGCCGCCGTGATGACCAGTTCCAGGCACAGTTCGAGGTGCCGCTGGGGGGCACCGAGCGCCCGGCCTCGGTCAGCCTGTCGCTGGCGCAGCAGCAGGGAGGCACCAGCCAGTATGTCAATGTCAGTGGCCGGGCCCCCGGCTCGCTGCCGGTTGACTACGGCGCGGGTCTGTCGCGCTCGCCCGATGGCAGCAAGAGCGCCAATCTCAGCGCGCAGCTGCAGACGCCGCTGGCGCGCGTCAGTGCCGGCTACATGTACAGCGAGCACGATCAGCGGATCACCGCCGGTGCATCCGGTGCGGTGGTATGGCATCCGGGCGGCCTCAATCTGGGGCCATCGCTGGGCAACACGTTCGGCATTGTTCGCGTGGACGGTGGCAAGGGGGCCCGCGTCGGCATCAACGGCGCCAGAGTGGGCCGCAACGGCTATGCCCTGTTGCCCGGCCTGAGCCCGTACCGCTGGAACGAGGTGACCATCGCCTCGGACGGCCTGTCACTGGACCTGACGCTGCTGCAGAACAGCCGCCGGGTGGCCCCCACGGCGGGCGCAGCGGTGGCGCTCTCGTTCGAAACGCAGCAGCGGCACGCCGCGTTCGCCTACGTGACCCACCCCGACGGCAGCGCGCTGACCCACTTCGGCAGCCAGGTGTACGACAGCGAAGGCGCCGTGGTCGGCGTGGTGGGGCAGGGCGGCATTGTCCACCTCCATGCGCCGATCAACGGTTGGCTGACCGTGGGCACCGGCACCACGGTGCACTGTGTGATGCAGTTCAGCCAGGCCGAGGTGCGCAGGGAGCGCGGCCAGCGCTGGGCCGAATCGGTCTGCCAGGACAGCGCGACCACGGCCGGTGATGACCACCAGCCCCCTGCTGCACCAGCACCACCCGTAACACCCCTCATCGAGCAGGCCGCCTCCGCGGCTGATCTCACCGTTCCTCTTATTACTTCGACAGGATATCCATGACCACCACCTTCGCATACGCGGCCCGGGCGGGCACCGCGCTCATCGCCCTGGCGCTCACCGCCTTTCCGGCGGCTGCACAGAGTCGCGCCACCGCCAACTTCGCATTGACTGGCCAGATCGAGGCCGGCACCTGCGCCATTGGCGCAGTCAACCGCACCATGCCCACCGCCTCGGCCAGCGACTTTCCCAATGTCGCGGCCACCGCCGGCGGTGCGACACCCAGCTTTGATACGTTCAATCTTGCGCTGACCGGCTGCAGCGGCGTGACCGGTGCCACGATCACCTTTGGTGCGGCCGCCGATGCAGCTGATGGCCAGGCCGACGCGTTCAAGAACAAGGCAGCGACCAACCCGGCGCCGTATACCGGCCTGCTGTTGAAGGAGACCAACTGCGCCACCGGCGCAACCGTCACGCCGGGCAAGACCTTGAACCGCACTTTCGCCACCGCCACCCACAACGTGCCGTTGTGCGCGCAGTACTACAAGCTCGCGGGCGGGCTGGTCACCAAGGGCGCGATCAGTACGGCCTTCACTCTCACCGTGACGTTCCTCTGAGCCATGGCAAGTCTGCATCCGTTACTGCTGCTCGGCCTGGTGCTGCCCGGAGCCGCGCTGGCCCAGGCGGGGGGCACCGCCAGCTTCGCCATGGGCGGGCAGATCGAGGCCGGTACGTGCGCGGTGGGCTCTGTGGCCAGGACGTTGCCTGAGGTGACGGCCAACGTCTTTCCGCAGAGCGCAGAGGGAACCGCTGGTGTCCCATCCAGCTACACGGCGTTCGCACTTTCTCTTACCCGCTGTGCGGGTGTGCTGGGCGCGGAATTCGTGATGGGCACCCCTGCCGATGGCGAGCCAACGCATAGCAATCTGTTCCGGAACAAGGCGGCGGATGCAGCGCCGTTTGCCGCCATCTGGCTGAAGGCGGGCACCTGCGCGTCCTCAAGCACGATCACGCCCGGCGCGCCGTTCTCCCGTGATTTCTCCACGCCGGAGTACGAGCTGTTGCTGTGTGCGCAGTATGCCAAGTACCGCGGCGGCCTGGTGACCCAGGGCGGCATCAGCACCGATTTCACCGTGACGATTACCTACCGATGAGGGTCATGATGCGCATAGTGTGCCTCCTGCCGTTGCTGATGCTGGTGAGCGTGCTGCCTGCGCGTGCGCAGAGCACCGGCACATCCAACGTCGCGCTTACGGGCCGGATCCAGCCGGGCACCTGCACGGTGGCGGCGGTCAATGAACGCTTTCCAACCGTCATGGCGAACACGTTCAACAACAATCCCGCAAGCGAGAACAGCAATGCCGCCAGCTGGCTACCGTTCAATCTCACATTGACCGGTTGTGCAGGAGTGACCGGCGCAACGCTGGTGTTCGGGACAGCCGCAGATGCAGAGCCATCCCGCGCGTCGATGTTCCGGAACAAGGCTACGGCGGATGCCGCACCGTACGCGGCTATCTGGCTGCGGCCCACCACCGATTGCGCCACTGGCGGAACCATCGCGCCCGCCAGTACGCGCAACGAAACCATCAGTGGGTCGACCCACGAGGTGCCGCTGTGCGCGCTGTACGTCAAGCTTGCCGGCGGCGTGGTCACGCGGGGTGCGATCAGCACCCGCTTCACCGTCACGATCACCTACCAATGAGGGCGCGCATGACCCTCGCCAAGGCGCTGGTCACCGTGCTGCTCGCGGCGCCGCTGCCGGCGGCGGCACAGGAGATTTCGAGGGCGCGCATCGATCTCAACGGCACGCTCCTGGCCGGTACGTGCACCGCGACGGCCGTGTCGAAGAACATGCCCGCCGTGGGCGTGAATGCTTTCCCGCAGACCGCCGCCGGCAAGGGGGGGGCCGCGGCCAGCTATACCGATTTCACGATCAATCTGACGGCCTGCTCGTCCGTCACCGGCGCGACGTTCGTCTTCGGCACCGATGCGGACCGTCACGCCACCGAACGCGACAGCTTCCGCAACAAAGGCGCTGGTGGATCGCCCTACATCGCCATCTGGTTGCGCGGCAGCTGCAGCGCAGGGCCGACCTATCAGCCTGCGCAGGCCGTCACAAAGACCTTCACCACAGCAACCTATTCGTTTCCGCTGTGCGCCCAGTACTACAAGTCCGCCGGCGGTCTGGTCACGCAGGGCCCTGCCAGTACCAGTTTCATCGTCACGATCACCTACCAATGAGGCCGGGATGAACCTTCTCAACTGCCTTCCGCTACTGGCGATGTGTGTCTGCCCGCTGGCCGCGGCGCAGAGCACCGTGCGCGTTGATCTCAATGGGAGCATCCAGGCAGGTACCTGCACGGCGGCTGCGGTGAGCAAGACCATTCCCGCAGTGGGTGCCAATGTCTTCCCCCAGGTAGCAGGAAACACCGGCGCCGCCGCTGCCAGCTACACGAATTTCGAGATCGCCTTGACCGGTTGCTCGGGTGTTACCGGGGCGACGTTCCAGATGGGGGCGGTGGCCGATGCCAGCACCCAGGCCAATGTGTTCCGGAACAAGGCCACCAATGGCGCGCCGTTCACCGGCTACTGGATCAAGGAGGGTACCGGCCGCTGCGCCAGCGGCACCACCGTTGCCCCGGGCGCGGCCATCACCAGGAACTTCACGGGTGCCACGTACCAGCTCTACCTGTGCGCCCAGTACGTGAAGATCGCCGGCGGCCTGGTGTCGATGGGCCCGCTGTCCACCAATTTCACCGTCACCATCACTTACCGCTGAGGCCTTCCATCATGCGATTTCCTGCCTGCATTGCGATCATGGTGTCCGGGCTCCTGCTGGCTCCCGTGCACGCACAGAACGTCAGCCTGACCGGGACCGTTCGCCCGGGTACCTGCACCCTCAACAATCCCACCCACACCATGCCCCCGGTGAGTGCCGACAAGTTTCCGGCCACGGCCGGCGGTGGTGTGGCGGACAGCTACACGCCGTTCTCGCTGGCGCTGACAGCATGCAGTGGCGTCAAAGGTGCGCGCCTCACCTTCGGCGCCGCCGCCGATGCAGCACCTGCACCGAATGCCACGATCTTCCGCAACAAACTGACCACCGGCGCTGCCCCCAATACCGGCATCTGGCTGCAGGAGGGCGCATGCTCGGCCACCGGTACCACCGTGGCACCGGGCAGCACACTGGCGCGCACCTTCAGCGGTACCCATACCGAAGCGCTGTGCGCGCAGTACACCAAGGTGGGCACCGGTGAGGTCACCGCAGGTGACATCAGCAGCACCTTTACCGTGACTGTCGATTACCAATGAGCCGCACGCGCGCCAGCGCAGCGCAGCGGTGCCGCAGTGCCACCGCGCTGTGCGTGATCCTCCTGCCCTGGCCGCGGCCTGCGTTGGCCGACGGTGTGGTCGATCTGGCCGGCAGCGTGCGTCCCGGCACGTGTGAGGTACACAGCGAGGACCAGGCCAAACGGGTGGACCTGCCCAGGGTGCAGTTGCACGTGATCGGGGCGGCCACCGGCGTGGTGGCCGCCACGGCACTGGACTGGGAATTCCGCCTGGTCAATTGCCGCGGCGTGCGCCGGGTTGCGCTGGTGTTTGCCGGCCCCCCGCATGCCGCCGGTCAGCCGCAATACGCCAACCACGGCACTGCCACCGGCGTGAGTCTGCACCTGGTGGAGCAGGGCTCGGAGGCTGTGATGCCGGCCGCCGGTCACCACGCCAGCCTGGCGGTGGCCAGCGGCGCGGCGACATATCAGGGCCGCAGCTACTTCTATCGGCACAACGGCAGCCCCCTCCAGCACGGCAGCTTCAAAAGCGCCGCCACGGTCGTGGTGACCTACGACTGAAACCTACGCGCCGATCTGTCGCTTGAGCAGGCCGGACCACTGCATATCCCTCAAGCCCACTTCAAAGGAATTTCCCATGAAACGACCCATGACCGCCCTGCTGTTCGCCGCCCTGCTGCTGCCCGCGCTGGCCTCGGCCAACACCATCGATTTCGACGGCGAGCTGGTGGCCAGTACCTGCACCGTCACGGCGGCGGCGAAGGTTGACGTCAAGTTCGGCAAGCTGGATGTATCGGCACTGTCGGCCGCCGGCAATGAGACCGGCCGCGCCTCGATGCCGATCACGCTCACCTGCCCGGGCGCAGCGCCCACCGGCACGGTGGCGGTGCGCTTTGAGAGCCCCACGCTTGGGGACAACGCCACCGGCAACCTGCGCCTGACTGCCGCCAGCACCGCCAAGAATGTGCAGATCGGTATCGACAACGCCGCCGGCACCCGCCAGATCATCAATGGCCTGCCGACCGCCGATTCGTTCGTGCCGATCACCACCGGTGCGGTGAAGCTGGACTACACCGCGGTCTACGTTGCCGTTGGCGGCGCGGCCGGTGCGGGCACCGCCAAATCCAATGCCACCTTCACGGTTGCCTATCCCTGATCCCACGCAGCCCGGGGCCGCAGCTGCGGCTCCGGCGAGGCGGGCGCCCGGCCAGGCCGGGCCTGACTGGAGTTTCCTCATGCATCGCTTTTCTTTCCGCCCGCTGTTGGCCGCTGCCTTGATGGCCGGCGCATCCATGGCCATCGTTCCCCACGCCCATGCCGGCGTGGTGATTGTCGGCACCCGCATCATCTTTGATGCCAACGATAAGGACCGCACCATCCAGCTCAACAACCAGGACGATGCGCCCGCCATGGTGCAGGCCTGGATCGATGCGGGTGACGCCGACGCCAAGGCCAGTGAGATCCGGGTGCCGTTCGTGCTGACCCCGCCGCTGGCGCGCATAGAGCCGCGGCAGGGCCAATCGCTGCGGCTGCTGCATACGCCGCAGGCGATGCCAGAGTTGCCGACGGACCGTGAGTCGGTGTTCTATTTCAACGTGCTGGAGATTCCCCCACGCCGCGAGGCTGCGCCGGATGAGAATCTGCTGCAGCTGGCCGTGCGCAGCCGCATCAAACTGTTCTATCGCCCCGTGGGCCTGGAGGGCAAGCCGCGCGAGGCGGCCGCCAACCTGCGGTGGAGCAGAGGGCGCGATGCCGATGGTGAGTACCTTGAGGCGCACAACCCCAGCCGCTATCACGTCTCGCTTGCGACGGCCTCGGTGGGCGGTGCCAGCGTGACTGAGCCGGGCATGATTGCGCCGGGCAGTTCGCTGCGCATGGCGCTGGACAAGGCGCCGGGTGCAGGGCAGGCCGTGCAGTTCGACTGGATCGACGATTTTGGTGGGCACCTGAGCGCGTCGGCGGCGCTGGCGCAGTGAGCGGGTGGGCCGCGGCAGGCCTGCGATGGCGCAGCTGGCTGGCCGCCAGTGTGCTGCTGGTGCTGAGCGCGCCAGCGTGGGCGGATTGCAATGCGAGCAACCCCGGGGTAAGAGCGCTCGCCGCGCCCACCAACGTGCCTTTACCGGCGATTGGCCAGACGGTATCGACCAGCAACGGCACCAGTTTTACGTTCTCAGGGTGCTCCAAGGGGATCCGTATTCACCTCACGATGTCGGCCGGGTCCACGGATGCGGCCACCCTGGCCCATTACGATACATACAGTGCCGATGTGTTCGGCGTGCGGGTTCGGGTGAACGGCGTCCTCAGGCCTCTGGGCACCACAGACATCATGAGCGCACCCTCGTCAGGGACCTATTCGGTGGCATTCGAGGTCATCCGGCGTAATGGCACCAGGGTTACTCACGACAATCGAGCGCCCAACATCTGGGTGTGGATCTGCGAGGTCAATGCGTATTCGGGCTGCCCCAGCGTAGACAGCAGGACGTTCCGGACCGACTTTACCTTCGGCATGCTGCCGGGGTTCTGCCGCCTGGCCAATCATGCTCCGCCTTTGGCGGACGTGCGCGCGACGGACCTGGGGGCAGTGAACAGTACGGTCACTGCCAATGCGGGGTTCATCATGCCGCTGACCTGCACGGGGGCGGTCACCATGACCACCAATGTGCGCTTTACCCTGCGTGATGCCCACACCACGGGAAGCACGAGCAACCTTCTGGCGGCGATCCCGGGCAGCACCACCAGCAAAGGGCTGCAGCTTCAGCTGTTGCGCAAGAATGCCTCGGGCACTTACGTGGTGCAGAACATGGGATCGAGCTGGACGCAGGCCAAGACGGCCGCCAACGTAACTGCGCCGTTGGATTTTGCCGTGCGCTACATCCGCACGGGCGCATTGACCCCGGGCACGATCGGCAGCGCGGTGACGTTGACGATGGACTATCCGTAGTGGGGGCGTGATGTGACCTGACAGCGAGTGGACCTATCCGAGCCATGACGCCGCCGCAACGCACTCGCATCATCCTCACGATGATTCCACGCGCTGCTGCTTACCCGCCTCCTAAGCTGGAGCTCCCATCAAGACGCTTCCCCCACCCATGACCACAGCACTGCAGGATCTCGACGCACTTGAACCCATCGATATCGATGGACTCAAGGCACAGGGCGTGCCGCCGGTCGCCCAGTACCTGGTGGACCAGGAAAAGTTCGTGTTGCTCGGCGGCAAGCGCGGCATCTATCGCCTGGCCGGGACGGAGACCGTCTGCTACTTCACCAGCCTGGATCAGATCCGGCTGCATCTGCTGGGGCAATCCTTGACCCGATTGACCGTGGAGCTCGCCTAGGCGGCGCCTCAGATTCCGCCGTGGCGCGGCAACGGCGCAGGCACGTTCAACTGGCCGCCTGCGGCGACATAGGCCGCCAGCGCTTCGCCCTGGCTGAGCAGATGCCGGTTCATCCTCTGCTCGGCGGCTTCGGCATCGCGGTTGCGGATGCATTCCATCAGTGCGCGATGCTCGGCCAGTGACTGGGCCATGCGGCCCGGGGTCAGCAGTTGCCGGCCGCGGTGCATCTTGAGGATGCGATGCAGATCGTGCGTCACCCGGATCAACCACGGGTTGCCCGCGTGGTTCTGCAGGCTTTCATGGATCAGGTAATTGTTGCGGTAGTACTCGGCAAGATCGCCCGCGGCGGCGGCGACCTCCATCGCGTCATGCAGGGCCTGCAGCTGCGCCACGCCGTCCGCATCGATACGCTTGACCGCTTCATGCACGCAACGGCCTTCCAGCATCGCCATCACCGGAAACAGCTGGTTGAGGTCTTCCAGGGTGAGCCGGGTGACGCGGCTGCCGCGGCCGGCATCGAGCTGGACCAGCCCTTCGGCGGCCAGCAGTTTCAGGCTCTCGCGCAGTGGGGTACGGCTGATGCCCAGTTCCTCGGCGAGCATCGGCTCATCGATCCATTCACCCGGCGGCAGTTCGTAGTCGTAGATCTTCTGGCGCAGCTGCTCGGCCACCTCTTCATAGAGCGGCACGCGTTTCTTCGACAGGCGGGGACCAGGGGCCAGGGGCATGGCAGGGCTTCATGGGCAGGTGTGCAGCATTCTACCGGGTCATGGCGGGCCCGCCGTTGCGGGCCCGCCATGGGGTCACATCCAGCCCGGTACCACGAACAGCAGCCACGCCAGCAGCGGGCCGAAGGCGACGACCAGCCCGCTGTAGACCAGGAAGCGGCGGAACAGCGCTTCGCGCTCTTCCTTCGCGGCCGAGGCCACCACCAACGCGCCGTTGGTGGAGAACGGGCTCACGTCCACTACGGTGGAGGAGATCGCCAAGGCGCAGATCACCCCCGCAGCGCTCAGATGCCCCTGCATCAGGAACGGCACGGCCAGGGGAATCGTGGCGCCCAGCACCGCCGCCGAGGACGCGAACGCCGACACGATGCCGCCGACATAGCAGACCAGCAGCGCGCCCAGCAGGGGGATGCCGATCGCCCCCACGCCATGCCCGATGTAATCCACCGCGCCGGCCTGCTGCAGCACGGCCACGTAGGTGACCACGCCGCTGATCAGCAGCACGGTCGACCAGCTGATGCCATCCACCGCGCCCTTCTGTGAGTTCGGCGAGAGCAGGGCCAGCACCACCGCGACGGTGATCGAGACCAGGCCGACGTTGAGGTTGTAGACCAGTGCGGCGATGCCCAGGCCCAGCAGGCCGATCAGGGTGAACACGCGCTCACGGTTGATGCGCACGTCATCCAGCGCGTCCGGATCATTGGAGAGCGTGCCACCACCGGCCGAGACCAGGGCACCGTGACCTTCGATCGCAAACTGGCGTGAGGAGGCCTGGCTGCCGGCGACCAGCGGTTCGGTCGCCGTCGGTGCGCGACGCATCAGCGCCAGCCCGCCAAAGGCGAAGAAGCAGATGATGCCCATCAGCAGGTTGAAGCCCAGGCTGGTCAGGAACACGGCCATTTCCGTGACTTCCAGGCCGGCCTTCTGCACCACCTGGTTGGTGATGCCGCCATACACGCTGATCGGCGAGAAGCCACCGGCCTGCGCGCCATGGATCACCAGCAGGCCCATCATCAGCGGGTTGATCTTGTACTGCTTGGCAAAGCGCAGCGCGACCGGACCGATGATCGCCACCGCGGCCGGGCCGAGCGCGCCGAAGGCGGTCAGCACCGCGGTGACCACGAACATCACCCACGGGATGGCCACGATGTGCCCGCGCACGGCCTTGACTGCCCAATGCACAAGCAGATCGATGGTGCCGTTCTTCTGTGCGATGGCGAACAGGTAGGTGATGCCGACCAGGGTCAGGAACAGGTCGCCCGGGAAGCCGGCCAACACCTCCTTGCCCTCCATCCCGACGAACAGGCCGCCGATGATGAAGGCCAGCGCGAAGGCCACCGCACCCATGTTGATGGGCAGCGCGGTGGCCACGATGAACATGATCACCAAGCCGATGATCGTTGCGATTTGCGGACTCATGCGCCCTCCCGAGACACTTGATACGCGTGCAGCATGATGGCGACCCGCCATCCGGGGTTACGTGGTGCTGCGGTTACCGGCAGACCTTCATGCGCGTGCGCATGCACCGTCCACCCACTCCAGAACGCCCTCCAGCGTCTGGAAATCCTCCACGGAACGCGCCTCGAGCTGCGGATGCAGCTCGCGTGCACGACGGCTCAACGCCGCGCCCGGGCCCAGTTCCAGAAATACGCGCCCACCGCGCTCGACCGCCTGCTGCAGCACGGTCTGCCACTGCACGGACTGGGCGATCTGCGCCGACAAGGTGCTCACGACACGCCCAACATCGCTGACCAGGCGGCCGTCGATGCCGGCCAGCAGGCGCAGATGGGGGGCGTGCAGTGGCAGTGCGCGCAACGGCTTCTCAAAGCCCTGCGCCGCTGCGGCCAGCAACGGGGTATGCGCGGGCACATCCACTGGCAGCGGGACGGTGCGGGCACCGTGGGCAGCCACGTCGGCGGCGACGGCCTCCAGCCCAGGCCGCAGGCCGCCAACGACCACGTGGTCGGGCCCATTGACGATGGCCAGGAACACGCCGTGCGTCGCGCACAGATGTGCGATGTGAGCCTCGTCCAGCCCGATCACCGCCAGCAAGCCGGCATCGACCGGCGCCGCAGCGTCCATCAACCGGGCGCGCTCGCGCGACAGCGCCAGACAGGCGGCCGTGTCGAAGCTGCCCGCCACCGCGTGCGCGGCCAGCTCGCCGGCGCTGTAGCCGGCGACGGCGGTGATGGCCGGCAGCTGCGTCTGCAACGCCGCCCAATGTGCCAGCGCCGCGGCGCAGACCAGCGGCTGGGCCACTGCGTTGTGGAAGCGCGACGCATCGGCCGCCATCTGTGCGACGGGTGCGCCGAGCAGCGTGCTGGCCAGATCGAGCACCGGCTGCGCCTGCGCATTCGCGCGCACCCGCTTGAACATATCCGGATGCTGGCCGCCTTGACCGGGGCAGAGCAGGACCAGGCTCATGCGCGCTCCTGCAGGTGCAGGAACCACGCGCAGGCCAGCAGATCGGCGCTGCCGCCCGGGCTGAGTCGACGCGCTTCGAACGCGTCGCACACCGCCCCGAGCCGTGCCCGCCAGCCGGACTCGAGCGCGCCGCCCTCGGCAAGGAAGCGACGTGCCTGCTGCTGTGCAAAAGCCAGCCCGCGTTCGCCGCCGCGATGCAGGAGGTTGAGATCGGTAGTGACCGCGACGAGCGACATCAGTGTCTGCACCATCGCGGTCTGCCGGTCACCGGTGGCGCGCAGGGTGGCCTGCAGGGTGGGCAGGGCCACCTCGCGCAGCAGCGGGAATCCCTGCGCCGCCTGTTCGCGCACGCCGGGCACGCCATGCCGCTGGCGGGCGCGCTGGCCAAGGCTGGTGCTGTTCAACGGTGCGGCGAGCAGCGCGGACGCCCAGTGCCCGCGCACCGCATGACAGACCGCAGTGCCTTGGGGCGCAGCATGCTCGACATGACGCAGACGCGCGGACGCGGCGACCAGCAGGCCGAGACTGAAGATCGCGCCGCGATGGGTGTTGATGCCACCCGTCGCCCGCAGCATTGAGGCTTCCGCCTCGATGCCGAGCATGCGCAGATCATCGAACGGCACGTTGTGCGCACCGGCGGCGGCGACCGCCACGAAATAGCCACGCAGCGCGAACAGGCTGCGCAGGAAGGTGGCCGCGTCCATGTCATCGTGGCTGCCGCGGCTCCACGGTGTGACCAACCCGGGTTTGGGGGCGCAGGCCAGTTCGGCATGCAGGCTGGTGATCGCCATCCGGGCCAGCCGATGCGCAGCCGCCGTGGGGGAGGGCGGTGGCAACGGGGCGGGGCGCGGCACGGCGTTCATGCGGCCACCGGCTGCGTCAGCAGGGCATCGCGTGTGGACAACCAGCAGGCGTCATCCGATTTGACGAGGAGGCGGGCGGCACCGCCGGCGTACTCGCGCCAGCTTACGCATTGCCCGCCGGGGAAACGCAGCTCGCCATCGATGCGCAGGCCGTGCTCGCGTTCCCAGCGGCGCATGCGTTCGGTGAGCGCCGCGGCGTGCGTGTGCTCGGTGATCTGCCACAGCAGGTCCAGATCGGAGCCGGCGTGCAGATACGGCAGGCCGGTCAGGCTTTGCCAGGCGAAGCTGCCGAACACGCGGGGCGGTGGGGTGGGCTCGGGCAGGTCGGCCAGCAAGGGAGGCAGCGCATCGCGCCAGGGGGCGGCCAGTGCTTCGGCGACCTCGGGCAGCAACGGCGGCGGCGCGGTGCGCTGCACGTGGGTGCGTTCGATCCGCAGCGACAGCCGCTGGCGCTGCTCGGCCAAGGGCAACGGCACACCCAGCCGCAGCTGATCGCCATCAGTGACCGGATCGCGTCGCGCCACGACGAAGGGCAAGCGTGCTTCGGCCCACGCCCGCAGGCGCGCATCCGCGCCCGGGGTCAGCACCTGCCACGGTGCCTGCGGAGCAAGCCAGACCAGGTCGTGGCGGCGCATGGTTCAGGCCTCCCCTGCGGCCACGGCAGCGGCGACATCGCGTGCCAACCGGCGGCCACCGCGCTCGGCGCCCCGTTCGCGGCGTTGATCGCCGATGACCTGCGCCTGCAGCGCATCCACCAGCGCCTGCGCGAGGTCGCCCTCCCAGATGGCCTCCACGGCGCCCATGCTGACGTAGTTCTCCACCCCCGGCGCGAACACCGGCGAGCTTTGGCTCAGTGCCTGCAGTTTTTCCAGCGGTTGTTTGGTGACGCGGGCCATCGCGCGCAGATCCATCACCCGCACCTGCGCTTCGGGCAGGGCGAAGATGCGATCAGCCATCAGCCCGAACGACAGGAAGCCGCCGCTCACGGACTCGCCATACACCAGGCTGACCAGTGGCGCGCCGCGGCGGCGGGCCAGATCCAACGTGCGCGCCAGGTGCGCGAAGTAACTGTTGATGCCGAGCATTTCATCGCGGCGCGCCAGGCGCTGACCGGCGGTGTCCACCAGCATCACGATCGGCCGCTGCGGATATGCGCGGGTGCTGGCCAGCACGGTGGCGGCCAGCGCCAGTGCGTGATCGACGCCCACCTCCAGCTTGTTGGCGGTGCCGATCACGGTGACCTCGCCGGCGGCGGTGGTGGCGGTGCCGCCCAGCACATCGTCCTTGCGGGTGACCGCGTGGCCGAGCGGGAACAGGGCATCGAGCAGGGAAGTCAGTTCCATGGCAGGCTCCGGTCCTTGACGGCGTCAAGGAAGTCAGCGGTCTCCAGCAGCGGCAGCTGCTCGGCATCGGCAATGCCCTGCAGACGCCAGACCTCCAGGCCATCGCGGCAGCCGCCATAGGTGGTGATTCGCGCAGCAAGCCGGGCGTGCGCCTGATCAATCGCGTCCAGCGGATCCTGCGGCTCGACGTGTGCGGCTATCAGCGCCGTTGCGGCATCACCGAATGCCTCGATGCTGTCGGGCACCAGCTGCACGGCGTCGCCGATCAGGTAGCGGTGTTTACCCCCGGTCACGCGCCAGACCAGGGCGCGGTCGCGCGAGTCGAACTCCTCCACGCCGCGCACGGTCTCGATCACTTCCGGGCCGGACAGCGAGAGACGACCCTCTTCGGACATCACTACCGCCGTGCAGCAGCGGGCGACGATACCCATGCCACCGAACGCACCGTTGCCGCTGCCGATCAGCGCGAACACCGGAATCCCGGCGGCGCGCGTGGCCAGCACCGCACGCATGATTTCGGAAATGGCGATCAGGCCGGCGTTGGCCTCATGCAGGCGCACGCCACCACTGTCGAGCAGCAGCAGCACCGCCTCTGGACGCACCGCAACGGCACGCTCCAGCAGGCCGGTGAGCTTGGCGCCGTGCACTTCGCCCACGCCGCCGCCCATGAATTGGCCCTGCTGCGCGGCGATCAGCACGCTGCGACCGTTCAAACTGCCCGTGCCGACCACGATGCCGTCATCGAACGCGCCCGGTTGATCCAGCTGGGCCAGGTGCGGGCTGATGATGCGGCGGGCCGGGCCGACGAACTCGCTGAAGCTGCCGGCATCGAGCAGGCCGTGGATACGCTCGCGGGCATCGGCCTCGTAAAAGCTGTGACTGCTCACGCGGCGTCTCCTTCCTGCAGAGTTTCCAGCGCCTGCTGCAACCGCAGGCTGACCACCGCCGGGGTCGCACCGGCATCGTTGATCGACAACCGCACATTGCGCAGCGGGTGGCGGGCGGCAAAATCGGCCAGCACGGCCTGCCAGATGGTGTCGAAGCCGGTGGCCGAGGTGATCACCTCGATCTCCATTGCGCCGTCCAGCGGGGTGGGTTCGATCAGCACTTCCAGATTGCCCGAGGCGACCACGCCGACCAGCGCGTGGTGATCTCGCTCGGTGAGATCGTGCTGCCCGGGGAAGCGATAACGCAGGGTTTCCATGGCGTGCCCCTTACCAGTTGCGGAAGCGTTTGGGCGGGTTGTACAACCCACCGGACCAACGCACGAGATCCTTGACCGAGCGCGCGGCGAGCAGGTCGCGGCTGGCATCGCGGGTGCGGATGCCGAGGTCTTCGGGGCGGCGGATGATGCCGCGGTCGCGCAGGTTCTCGACCATCGCGCGGTCGCGGCCCAGGCCGACCGCGGTGTAGCCGGCCACGCCGCGGATCGCCTGTTCGCGTTCCTCCGGGCTGCGGCACAGCAGCAGGTTGGCGATGCCTTCTTCGGTCAGTACGTGGGTGACGTCATCGCCATAGATCATCACCGGCGGCAGCGGCATCTTGGCGCGCTCGGCCAGGTCCCATGCATCCAGACGCTCCACGAAGGCCGGCGCCATGTGCTCGCGGAAGGTTTCCACCATCTGCACGACCAGCTTGCGCCCGCGCGGCATCTGCCCGGGCAGGGCCGCTTCCTGGCCCGCCTTCAGCCAGGCCGGGCTGGCATGGCGGCGGCCGCGGGCATCCGAGCCCATGTTGGGCGCGCCGCCGAAGCCGGCGATGCGATCACGGGTGGCGGTGGAACTATTGCCCTGCAGATCGATCTGCAGGGTGGAGCCGATGAACATGTCGCAGGCGTACAGCCCGGCGGTCTGCGAGAACGCGCGGTTGGAGCGCATGCTGCCATCGCTGCCGGTGAAGAAGACATCCGAGCGCGCCTCGATGTAGCGCTCCATCCCCAGTTCCGAGCCGAACGAGTGCACCGACTGCACGAAGCCGGATTCGATCGCCGGGATCAGCGCGGGGTGCGGATTGAGCGCCCAGTGCGTGCCGATCTTGCCCTTCAGGCCCAGCGATTCGGCATAGGTCGGCAGCAGCAACTCGATCGCGGCGGTATCGAAGCCGATGCCGTGGTTGAGGCGCTGCACACCGTACTCGGCGTAGATGCCCTTGATGGCCATCATGGCCATCAGCACCTGGATCTCGGAGATCTGTGCCGGGTCGCGGGTGAACAGCGGCTCGATGTAGTTCGGGCGAGGCGCCTCGGTGACGAAGTTGACCCAATCGGCCGGGATATCGACGCGGGGGAGGGTGTCGACGATTTCGTTGACCTGCGCGATCACGATGCCGCCACGGAACGCGGTGGCCTCGACAATCACGGGGGTGTCTTCGGTGTTGGGGCCGGTGTAGAGATTGCCGTGGCGGTCAGCGGCCTGGGCGGCGATCAGCGCGACCTGCGGGGTGAGATCGATGAAGTAGCGGCCGAACAGTTCGAGATAGGTGTGGATCGCCCCGATCTCGATCCGGCCTTCGGCAACCAGATTGGCGAGCCGGCCGCTCTGCGGGCCGGAGAACGAGAAGTCCAGGCGCTGGGCGATGCCGCGCTCGAAGACATCCAGGTGCGAGGGCAGGGACAGCACGGACTGGACCATGTGCAGGCCGTGGACCTGCGCCGGATCGAGCTGGGCCAGGCACTCGGCCAGGAAATCGGCCTGCTTCTGGTTGTTGCCCTCCAGGCAGACCCGGTCGCCGGGTTCCAGCACGGTGTGCAGGAGCTGTGGGACCTCGGCATGCGGCACCAGGCGCCCAAGGCCGGCATCGGTGGCCCGCTGCAGCCGTGCCTGGCGGCGATCCGCAAGCGTGTTCCAGTCTCGAGCCATCTGCTGCCTCTACATAATTACGCTGTAATTACGAAACTACCACCCAAGATTGGCGGGGGCAAGGGGGCTGGAATGAGATTGCTGGAACGGCGTATTCATGTTTGCAGCGTTGAATGCCTGCCTCGTTCAAAATGCGTGTTGACCGAGCGCCCGCGCGGACCCTGCCCAGGGCGCTTGGACGAGTTGGAGCCGGTGGGCTACAAAAGACAATAGCCCCGAATGGTTCGGAGTACAGATGCCATGGCAATGAACAAGAAAACGCGCTTGGAGACATTTGATGTGGCCGAGCACCTGCGAACACCCGACGAGATGGCGGCGTATCTCGATGCTTGCATCATCGAAAGTGACGGCGATGCGGCGTTCATCGCCAAGGCGCTTGGGGAGATCGCGCGCGCAAGGCATGAGTAAAGTGGCGCGTGATGCGGGTCTGTCGCGTGACCCTGACGATCAGCTAGGCGCCTTGCCCGCACGCGGCCGCCGCGGCTTCGCCCCCCGCGGCACCACCTTCGGGGTTGCCACGAGCACGCCCCACTGATGCAGGTGTTCCATGCCCGACAGCGCGTCCAGGTACGCCATGAAATGCGTCAGGTAGCCGGGCGAGGTCTCTTTCATCAGCGTCAGCGCGCGATGAACGAGTACACCGGAGTTCAACGGCCCACCATTGGTGGGCATCTGGGCCAGTGATTCCTTGAGCTGGCTGGCATTGCGAAGCCTGGCCCACGTCGCACGGACCTCGCCCAGCACCGGCAATTCCGGATACGCAGCACTGTGCTGCCCGGTCAATTCCGTGACCAGCGCCTGCAGGCCGATGCGTCCGGCTGACGGGCCCGGCGCGGATCGCACCGCTGTCGATGCCTGGGCAATCCGCTCCCTATAGCTCGCCATCAACGCATCCAGCCTGGCCTGCAACAGCGCCTGCACCTCGCCGTCATGCGCCTGCGCGCGGGCATGCAACGCCTCGATCACGGCAAAGCGCGTGCGGTCGATCTGGTCGAGCTTGTCCGCCCGCCAGTTCTCGAGAATCTCAGCGGTTGCGACAGGGTTACGGGGCATCCGCGGCCTTGCTCGCCTTGGGTTTCGGGATCGGGGCGATTTCGACGCGGCGGTTCTTGGCGCGGCCGTCTTCGTCGGCGTTGGAACTCACCGGCTGCTCCGAGCCAAACGCCGCGGCAAACACCGCATCGGACGGCACGCCCTCGGCGATGAGGGTACGGGTCACGGTCAGTGCACGCTCGGCGGAGAGTTCCCAGTTGTCGGCGAAACGCCAGTTGCCGTCGCGCACCTGCTGGTCGTCGGTGAAGCCGCTGACCATGAGGATTTCCTCGCGCGAGGCCAGATAGCCTTTCAACGGCCCGGCCAGACTCTTGAGGACGTCGGCACCTTCCGGCTGCAGCTGGTCCGAGTTCAACGCGAACAGCACATTGCCGCGGATGCCGATGCGGCCATCCACCAGCGTCACACGCCCGGCCGCGAGCGGGCCGGCCAAGGCCTGCTCCAGCGTCTGGCGGCGCTGCACTTCGGCCTGGCGCTGCTTGACCTCTTCATCCAGGCGATGGGTCAGCTCCAGCTGCAGCGCGACCACGCCGACCAGGATCAGCACGAACGCACCGAGCAGCACCGACATCAGGTCGCCGAACGCGGCCCAGATCGGCGCACCTCCGTCGGCCTCGACTTCGATCTCGTCGCTCATGCCGAGGCGGCTCCGGCCTTGCTGCTGCGGCGGCCGGCCAGCTGATGCAGCTCATCGATGATCTGCTTCTGCGAGAGCACGCTGAGGTCGATCACCTCACGCGCCTGGGCAACGTAGTAGGCGAGCTGCTCGTCACTGCGTGCCAGCGAGCCGTCCAGCGAGGCGGCGATCTGGGCCAACCGCTCGTTGAGGCCGTCGCTGGCCGTCCCGAAGGACTGCACGGCGCTGCCCAGCGCATCGGCCAGGCTCGCGACTTCCACCGCGCTGCCGGTGACCTGCGCGGCCACGCTGCCCAGCTTGCCGGTCTCAGCTTCGATGTGATCGGTGAAGCGGGTGCCAACCCGGTCCAGCAGTTCGGCCGAGGTCGATACCAGTGCATCGACGGCGACGCGCTGCTCGTTGGCGGCGTGGTTGACCGCATCCAGCAGGGTTTCCACGGTCGCCAGCAGACGGCTGCGTTCTTCCAGCGTGGCGGTGTCGCGGACCAGGCTGTCGGAGAGTTTGCTGCGCAGCTCGGCAACGACATCGGCCGCGGCCTTGGGCGCTTCCGAAGCGGCCTGCACCAGCCGCGAGATTTCGCTGATCGTCTCGCTGGCGTGCGCCTGGGCCTGCTGGGTGATGTCGTTGGCGGTGCGGGCGAGGGTGTCGCAGATCTCCTGCTGACGGCTGGCCACGCTGGCGCCGCTCTGCTCCCAGCGTTCGCCGAGGCTGGCGCTCATGCCGGTGAAGGCATCGGTCCACACGCTCAGGCGCTGTTGATCGCGCGCTTCCAGTGCGTCCTGCAGCTGGGTATGTGAGTGCTGCATCGCCTCGCCGAGCGAGACCGCCTGCGCCTGCAGCGTCGCGGCGGCGGCATCCAGCGCGTGCTGGTGGCGCTCGCTCAGTGCGGTCGCAGCGGCATCCTGGCGCGCGAGGGCGTGCTGCCATGCCTCGGCGATCTGCGCGGTGGTGGCCTCCATGCGGCTGCCGACCGCGTCGATCAGGCCGGTGGCCCGGGCGTCATGTGTGTCGGTGAAGCTGGACAGTGCGCTGCGCAGATCGGCAGTCAGCGCGGCATGGGTCTGCTGCTGCGCAGCCTGAGCCTCCTGCCAGCGCTGCGCGGTCGCGTTGAGCTCGGTCGAGACGGCTTCAAGCAACGCGCTGGAGCGCTCGCCATGCTGCTCGGCGAACTGGGCCAGTGCACTGCGCAGCTCGGTCGCCATGGCTTCATTGGTCTGCTGCTGTTCGGACTGTGCCGCCTGCCAACCGTCAGCGGTGCTGACCAGCTTCGCGGAGACCGCATCGAGCAGGCCAAGTGCGCGTTGATCATGCTGCGCGGTGAACCCGTCCAGCGCGGCGCGCAGGTCGGTGGTCAGGGCGGTATTGGTTTGCTGCTGGCTGTCCAGCGCGGCTTGCCAGGACGCGGCGGTGGCGGCACGGCTGGCATCGAAACCCTGAGTCAAACCGGCCAACTGGCGCTGCACCGCATCGGTCACCGTTTCGTGCATGGTGGCGTTGGCACGCGCGATGCCGGCGAGCGTGGTGTCCATCACCGGCTGCAAGGCCGCACCGACCGCACGTGCGCTCTCGGCGACGCTGGCCTTGAGCGATTGTTCGATGGCCGCAGTCAGGCGGGCATATTCCTCGTCCGCCTTGGCATGGAAACGCTGCTGGTTAGCCAGCAGGCGGTCACCCGAGGCGCTGCTTTGCTGCTCGATCGCGGTGGTCATGGCCTGCAGCCGATCCACCAGCGCCGGCATCAGTTCGGCCTGTTGCTGCAGCAAACGGAAGGCTTCATTGCGCTGCCAGGATTGCGAATGCGTGTGCAGGGTGGTGGCGATCTCCACGTCCAGCCGCTGCACCGCTTCCAGACGTTCACGCCGGCACAGGGCCGAGAGCAGGCCCAGCATCGCGGAGGTGGCGACACCGGCGATCGAGGTGCCGAAGGCGACCGCAAGGCCCTCCACCGGCGCACCCAGCGAGCCGCGGATGGCCTGCAGGTCGGTCGCGCTTTCCAGCGCCAGTCCGGTGCCGCGCAGCGTCGCCATCATGCCGAGCAGGGTGCCGAGCATGCCCAGCAGCACCAGCAGCCCGACCAGGTACGGGGTCAGGACCGGGCCGGGCAGGGCAACGCGCTCGCCTTCCACGCGCAGGCGCACCGCGTTGCGCAGGCTGGGATGCAGCTGGCCCAGCCAGGTGGCGAGCCCGGCGCTGGCGGTGCCCGCACTGGTGCTGGCTGCCGTGAGCGAGGCGGTCGCCTGCCGGTAGCGATACAGCTCGAGGCCACCGGCGAGGTAGCAGATAGCGATCAGCAGGGCGACCGCGAAACCGACCGGATTGGTGCTGGCATAGCCCGCGCCGATCCAGCACACCGCAACAAGGCCAAGCAGGAAAACAACGTAGTGAAGACTGGTTCTGAACATGACGTCCCGGTTAGTGGGTGCGAAGCGCTGCAAGCAGGCCTTCGATCGGTTGAAAACGGATATCCAGCTCGGCCAGCAGCAGGCTCTGCATGTCGCGGCGGAACACCTCGAGCCAGGCATCATCGGTGCCGTTATCGCGCAGGCGTTCGAAATGCACCCTCAGCAGCACCGGCACCTTGGCCAGCAGGCTGTACTCCCGCGCACTCAGGGTCTGCTCCATCAGCGCATCCACCTCGGCCAGGCGCGCCATCTCGGGCGAGCTGCGGGTCAGCATGTCGCGCAGGCGCCCCCGCAGACGGCTGGTGGCGCTGAGCATGGCGCGCTGCAGGCTGAGATAGCGCTCGCCGTACACGGTGTATTCGATGGGGGCGTCGGCACCGTCGGCGTCAACCACCCGGCGAGGCGGTTTGGTGGGCTCAGGTTCCTGAACAATACTCGCCTCCAGCGCCGCGCGGATCCGCTGGCATTCCGCGTCCTCGTCTGCATCGAAGTCCGGCCCCTCGACCGCGGCCGGCAGCCGGCCATCGAGCGCCTTGGACAACGTCACCGCCCGCGTCCAGTCCACCCACTCGCTGAGCCGGTCTGACAGGGCAGGGCCCGTCGAAGACAGGTTGCTCTCAGCGAGGCGGGCCAGCAGCCGGATGAAGGCCGGGCCCGGGACAGGCGTCCGTTGCGCGGTTTTGGCCATTGTTCCGGTTAAAACGATGAATTTTACACCGTAATGACCGGTGGCCGCCCGGCCCCGGGGTTCAGCCTCGGCGGGCCCTCACTTCGCCAGCAGGGGCCAATAGCCGTCCAGTTGCCGGCGCTGGCGGGCGGTGAGCTCACGGCCCAGTGCGGTCCTGAGCCGGTCCGCTTCAGCGGGCCGGCCGGCCAGGATCGATTCGCGCGCCAGTTCCAGGCGGGCGCGTTGGCGCACGCTGAGATTACCGAAGGGGTCGAACCAGGAATCCAGACGGCGCACATCCTTCACCCCGGTCCAGGTGAATCGTGCCTCGCCGGCGGCCGCCGCAATCTGTTTGTAACGCCCGATCGCCTCGGCGCGACTGATGCGGCCCTGCAGCAGGTCCAGCCGCGTCGCCAGCAACTGCAGCTCAGCGGTAGCGCTGCTGCCGGAGAGGGCGTCCACCGTTTCGCGCAGGAAGGCATCGTCGCGGTTGCCGGTCTGTGCCTGTCTGCCGAGCAGGTTGAAGCTGGCGACCGCGAAGCGGTACGCCGGCAGTTCCTGCCGCTGGATATCCGCATCGCTCGGGGCACCCAGGCTCGACGGCTGCACCACCACGATGCCGGGCTCATCGGCCAGCACAGCATCGATGTCGCGCTTGTGGAACTCACCGACCACCACGACCACGGTGCCGCCTGGATGCGCCCGCGCGGCCGCCGCGATGCGCTTGGCCTGCAAAAAGGTGCGATACAGGAACAGGCGACGCGGCAGGTCCTGCGCGGTACGTGTCGCTGGGGTGAGGCTCCATTGCGTGGAGCGCGCCACGTTCTGCGGATCGTCGGCGTGGAAAAGGGTCTGGTGCAATTGCGCCGGTTCGGGAAAGGTGAGGAACTGTTGGAAGCCCCGGATCGGCCGGATCTCAGGGATCGCCTCCAGGTCCATGCCGAAGCCCAGTTGCGCGTCTTCCGTCGAGGGATGCCAGTCGAAGGGGCACACGTCGATGTTGCGCTCCCGGGCGAACGGCACCACCACGTCCTGCACTTCGTAGGTGAACTCATAGAAATCGTTACGCGCAAATGCCTCCGGCGATCGCTCTATGCAGATCGCATCGGGTGCAGCGCGATCCAGGAACGCCGCCAGCACCGCCGGCCGATCCTCGCGCGCCACCAGTTGTGCGGCATGATCCACGCCCAGCACGATCACCTGGGTTGCCGCTTCAGGCGGAGCGCCCCTTGCCGGCAGCGATAGCATTGCCAACACCACACCCACGACCAACATCCTGTTCATTACGGCTCCTGTGCACACGTTGTGTTTCACAGGGTGGCAGGGTGCAGAGCCGAATGCGGGCGCCGGAAGTTTGTAGTCAGGTGCGTCTCTTCAGCACGGCTGCGGCCAGCTCAAGGGTGGCCAAGGCAACCAATGCCCAGATGAACACGGCCTTGCCGGCGGTGACCAGCAGCCAACCGCCGAAGGGTGGGAATCCGAAAATGCCGATGAAATAGGCGACGACAAACCAGGTCAGTGCTGCGTGGCGGTCTTCCTGGCGCGATCCATTGACCGCCCAGGTCTGAATCACCGGATAGAGCAGGCCGTAACCTGCGCCGGTGAGGACAGCGGCGGCAATCTGGAACGCCGGATGCACCGGCACCCAGAGCAGGCACACCAGCCCTGCAATCAGGCAGCCCAACAGACAGCTGATCAGCGGGGTCCGCGGCCATGTGGGCAGAAGACGTGCCAGCAACAAGCGTGCTATCACGGCGGTGCCGGCGTGAACGGCAAAAAAGGTGGTGGCACTCGCCCGTGTACCTTCGCTCAGCGATCCCTGGAAGGCCATCATGCCGGAGAAGACGGCGCCACCGAATCCGGCCATCACAATCGGACGAATGGCCGCGCTTCTGCCGAGCGTGGCGATGCTGCGCACCCACGGTCGCAGCGCGCCCTCGCGTGGGCAACGCGGTTCACGCAGACCGAATACGGCCAGCAGCAGTGAGGCCACCAGTCCGCCCACGGCTACGCCGATGAATGCAGTACTCAACGGAAACCCGCCGTGTGTCACTGCCAGCGCGAGCAGGATCGGGCTTCCGCAGATACCCGTCATCTGGAACGCGCTGAAGCGGGTGAAGGCAGTGCCACGGGCGCTATCGGTCAGCCGCTCGGACAAGGCGAGGGGCGCACCTAGATAGAACATTCCCCAGCCCAGGCCAATCAGCAGCGCAGCCAGCCCAGGCAGGTGAGCCGGTTCCAATCCGCGGAGACTGGCCAGCAGGGCATAGCCGCAGGCGAGGGTGAACGCACCCAGCGCCGCCAGACGCGCCGCATCGATCCGGCCAGCGCTCCAGCCAACCGCAGGAACACCGATCAGGGTGCCGATCAAGGCCATGCCAAGGGTGCTGCCAGCCTCGATATCGGTTCCGCCGTGCGCGCGGAACCATAGCGAGATGAGGAAGGTGGCGCCATAGCCCGCGGCGGTGAGCAGCGTGCCCAGCATGATGAACGGCGTCGATCTGGGTTGCATGGCGCATGTGCCTGAAGCAGGGTTGTCGATGCAGCGTCCGCCGTCGATGCGCTCGCTTGCGCGTTGTGCTGTCTGTCGCGACGCGCTTCGCGGGGGGGCAAAAGGCGTGTGCGCAGTTTAGAAAGGCCGGGTATCCGAACAGTAGAGGCAAATGCGTCAATAAACGGAATCCAAACCACCGCCACGGCTGGCGGATCGACCTGCATCGGCGTTCTTGCAGCGGCGAACGATGCGTGCCTGCGGGGCTGCATACAGGATGCATACATCCCTATGCACTGCGCACACATTCGGTTGCCTACGGTGGACCCAGAGTGCAACCGCGCTCGGCTTTCCCCATAAGGAGTAGATGATGAGTCAGCAGATCCCCGAAGGTACCCTCGTTGTTGTCGCCGATGGCGGCTCGGCCCGCGTGTTCACCAACGTCGGCACGGCGCATAAGCTGCAACTCAAGCAGGAGGGGGAACTGCAGCTGCAGGCCGTCAGCGAAACCGGCGCGTCCGGGCAGGGCCCGTCCGGCTCGGTGCCGCAGGAAATGACGATTTCCCAGCTCAACGAGGCGACGTTTGCCAAGCAGGTTGCGGCGCAGTTGAACGAAGACGCGTTGAAGAACCGCTACGCACATCTGATCCTGATCGCCGATCCGCAGACGCTGGGCCGTATCCGCCCGCTGCTGCACAAGGAAACGCAGGAGCGCCTGATCAAGGATCTCGCCAAGGACTTCACCAACGCGCCGCTGGAGGATATCCAGCGCGCACTGTCCTGAGGACCGCCCATGGCCTTCGTGCGTGAGTACAGCCCATCGGACATCACCCGCGCCGAGATCGATGCGGGCAGCGGATGGGTGCTGCTGGAATTCGGCACCGGCTGGTGCGGCCATTGCAGTGCCGCCCAGCCCCTGTTGCAGAAGTTCCTTGGCGGCTACGATGCGACGCACCTGAAGGTCGAGGATGGGAAGGGGCGGCCATTGGGCCGCTCCTTTGCCGTGAAGCTGTGGCCGACCGTGATCCTGTTTCGCGATGGCCAGGAAATCGCGCGGGCGGTGCGGCCGCATGAGCGCGAGGATCTGGCGCCGCTGATCGACGCGCTGGAACGCGGCCAGTAGCGCCAGGGAAACAGCTTGAAACACGCTGTTCCATGCGCCCCAGACACGCATGCAGGGGATCGAGTGCGCCAAGTGTAGTAATATGGTCCGCTTGATCACCCCCGGGCCATTGCCCGCTTCCTGGTCATCCATCCCGCAGCGTCGCTGAGTCCACGCGGCCGTCCGGGATCGTCTGTTGCAACCCCTCTTCGCGCGTCGCGCTGTGTCATCAGAGGCGGTATTTCCTGTGCCGTGCGCGGGACCTCGGGCGCCGCGATGGCCTGCTTCCAGGAGAACGCAGATGCAGGACCTGCCTGCCGCACACGCTCATTTCGGCTGGTTCAAACGCCGCCGCCAGATGCATGTCGACGAAGTCACCGTCGTTGATCGCCCCATGTTGAAGAAGGCCGTTGGCGCCGCCGCGCTCGGCAATGCGATGGAGTGGTTCGATTTCGGTGTCTACGGCTACCTCGCCGTCACCCTCGGCCACGTGTTCTTCCCCGACAGCAGCCCGACCGCACAGCTGATCGCCACGTTTGCCACCTTCACCGTCGCCTTCCTGGTGCGCCCGCTGGGCGGGTTGGTTTTCGGGCCGCTGGGCGACAAGTACGGACGGCAGAAGGTGCTCGCGGCCACCATGATCCTGATGGCCGCCGGCACCTTCAGCATCGGCCTGATTCCCTCGTACGACCGTATCGGCATCTGGGCGCCGGCACTGCTGCTGCTTGCCCGCATCGTGCAGGGGTTCTCCACCGGCGGTGAGTACGGCGGCGCGGCAACCTTCATCGCCGAGTATTCGACCGACCGCAACCGCGGCCTGATGGGCAGCTGGCTGGAGTTCGGCACGCTGGGCGGCTACATCGCCGGTGCCGGCACGGTCACCGCGCTGCACATGGCCCTGACCAGCACCCAGATGCTGGACTGGGGCTGGCGCATTCCGTTCCTCGTCGCCGGCCCGCTGGGTCTGCTCGGCCTGTACATGCGCATGAAGCTGGAAGAAACCCCGGCCTTCCGCGCGTATGCCGAAGAGGCCGAGAAGCGCGACCACGAACGCCCCGGCCTGGGCGCGTTGTTCCGCGTGCATTGGGCACAGTTGCTGATCTGTGTCGGCCTGGTGCTGGTGTTCAACGTCACCGATTACATGCTGCTGACGTACATGCCCAGCTACCTCAGCGTCACGATGGGCTATGCCGAAAGCAAAGGCCTGCTGCTGATCATCATCGTGATGCTGGTGATGATGCCGCTCAATGTGCTGGGCGGGTTGTTCAGCGATCGCCTGGGCCGCCGCCCGATGATCATTGGTGCCTGCATCGCGCTGTTCCTGCTGGCGATCCCGTGCCTGAAGCTGGTTGGCAGTGGCAATGACTGGCTGATCTTCCTCGGGCTGATGCTGCTCGGCGTGGCCCTGGTGTGCTTCACCAGCTCGATGCCGTCCACGCTGCCGGCGCTGTTCTACACGCCGGTGCGCTACAGCGCGCTGTCGATCGCCTTCAATGTCTCGGTCTCGCTGTTCGGTGGCACCACACCGTTGGTCACCGCCTGGCTGGTGGAGCGTACCGGCGATCCGCTGGTGCCGGCGTACTACCTGATGGGCGCGGCGGTGATCGGCGTGATCACCATGCTGTTCGTGCGTGAGACGGCCGGGATGCCGCTGCGTGGTTCGCCGCCAGCGGTAGCCAGCGAGGCCGAAGCCCGTGCGCTGATGCACAGCGACGAGCCGGTCACGGTGGATGCGACCCAGCCGACGCTGCCGGTGGCTGCGGTGCCGGAGGATGCGCGTCCCGCGTAGGCGCCGTCCGCTCGGCCCGGCGCCGGCAACACCCGCACCGCAACATGTCAGCCCGGTCGGCCAGTGCTAGGATCAACCTCACCTGAATCGATCTAAATTCAACGCCATGACAAAAACGGGGACGGTACGGTGGTTGGGGCTCGCGGTAGGCGCGATGTTGGTGGCCGGCACGGCCACGGCGGCACCGGCGACGCTCGGCGAACGCGCCTATGCGGCGGTCGATCCGTTCATCGGCACGGCCGGCGAGGGTCACACCTATCCCGGCGCGACCGTTCCGTTCGGGATGGTGCAGCTCAGTCCGGACACCCGCATCCAGCCACGCGAGAAGGCGTATGGATGGGCGGCGGGCTACCGGCATGACGACACCAGCATCGTCGGCTTCTCGCATACGCACTTCTCCGGCAGCGGCCATTCCGATCTGGGCGATGTGCTGCTGATGCCGGTGCGTACCGACGCCAGCCTGGAGCGGGGCGATCCGGACAAACCCGGCAGCGGCTATACCTCGCGCTTCCGCCACGATGACGAGCGCGCCGAGCCGGGCTACTACGCCGTCACCCTGGATGACCCCAAGGTGCGCGCGGAGCTGACCACCAGCACCCGCGTGGGCGTGCACCGCTACACCTATCCGGCCAACCAGCCGGCACGCGTGCTGCTGGACCTGCGCACCAGCCTCTACGATTACCCCGGCAAGATCATGTGGTCACGCCTGCGCGCCCGTGAGGACGGCACCATCACCGGCTTCCGCGAGACCCGCGGCTGGGCACCGGGCCGGCAGCTGTATTTCGCGATGCGCTTCTCGCGGCCGCTGACCGGTCACGCCTTCCACAACACCGAAACCGACATCGCCTACAAGGGCTTCCCGCCACCGGGGCATCAGAGCCCGGCCCAGCGTGCGCAGATCGAAGGCCGCCAGCTGGTGGGCACGTTCGATTTCGGCACGCTGGACACACCGCTGGTGGTGACGGTGGCGATCTCGTCGGTCAGCGAGGCCGGGGCGATCGCCAACCTGGAGAGCGAAGTGCCCGGCTTCGATTTCGATCGCGTCCGTGCCGAGGCGAAAGCGCAGTGGACGCAGGCGCTGTCGGTGCTGAATATCGACGCCCCCGAGCACGACCGCCGCAGCGCCTACACCGCGCTGTACCACAGCCTGCTCGGGCCGACCGTGTTCATGGACAGCGATGGTCAGTACCGCGGCTCGGACAACGCCGTGCACCGCGCCGAGGGCTATACCAACTACTCGACGTTCTCGCTGTGGGACACCTACCGCGCCCTGCATCCGCTGCTGACCCTGGTGCAGCCGGAGAAGCGCAACAGCGATTTCATCAATTCACTGCTCGCGCACCAGCACAACAGCGCCTACGGGATGCTGCCGGTCTGGGCGTTCCACGGTCAGGAAACCTGGTGCATGATCGGCTACCACGCCGTGCCGGTGATCGCCGATGCCTACCTCAAAGGCATCCGCGGGTTCGATGAGAGCAAGGCGTTGGCGGCGATGGTGGCCACCGCGAATTACGGCCCGTACGACGGCATCGCGCAGTACCGCGAGCTGGGCTGGGTGCCGATCGATGAAGAAGGCGAGGCCGCCAGCAAGACACTGGAATATGCGTTCGACGACTGGACCATCGCGCGCATGGCCAAGGCGATGGGCAACACCCAGGTCGCCAGCGAGTTCGAGAAGCGCGCCACGAACTGGCGCAATGCCTATGACAAGGACACCGGTTTCATGCGGGCGCGCAAGCGCGATGGCAGCTTCCGCACGCCGTTCGATCCGAGCGCCAGCGGCTACGGCACGGATTACACCGAAGGCAACGCCTGGCAGTACTCCTGGTATGTGCCGCACGACGTGGCCGGCCTGGCCGCCGCGCACGGTGGCAGCGACGCGCTGCTGGCCCGTCTGGACCAGGTGTTCGAGGCCAAGGTCGACCCGTCCATCTTCGAGCACATGGAAGACATCACCGGCCTGATCGGCTGGTACGCGCACGGCAACGAGCCCAGCCACCACGTGGCCTACCTGTATGCCCATGCCGGCCAGCCGTGGCGCACCCAGGCCCGGCTGAAGCAGATCATGGACACCCAGTACGCCGACCGTCCCGATGGCCTGGCCGGCAATGACGACCTGGGCCAGATGTCAGCCTGGTACGTGTTCACCGCGCTGGGCTTCTACCCGGTGGCGCCGGGCAGCGGCGAGTACATCATCGGCCGTCCGTTCCTGCCCAGGGCGGCGCTGCACCTGCCCAACGGCAGGACCTTCACCATCGTCACCGACGGGCTGGGCAAGGGCCACGACTATGTCGGTTCGGTGACCCTCAATGGCCAGCCGCTGCAGCGCACCTTCCTGCGCCACGACGAGATCCTGGCCGGCGGGGAGCTGCGCTTCACCCTGCAGGCCGAGCCCAACAAGGCCTGGCCGGGGCAGGGCGCCGAGCAGCCGTACTCGATGTCCCACTGACCGGCAGCCGCCCCCCCCTCTGGCCAAAATGGGATTTATGTCCAATTTGGCCAGAAGGGGTATAGTGGGCACATCCCGTCCTGGAGCGTGCCATGACCCTGCCACTGGATCTGCCCGGCCTTGAGAAGGCCACGGCCTCGTCGGTGAAAACCCGCGGCTGGCCCAGCCTGATGCGCACCGTCCGCGAGAAGCAGGCACTGGTGATCACCAACCACAATCACCCCGAAGCGGTGATCGTGGACATCAAGACCTACCAGGAACTGCTGGCCAAGGCCGCCGGCGGCGATGCCGACGAGCGCCTGGGCGAGCTGGAACGTCTGCGCGACGCCTTCGATACCACGCTGGCCAGCCTTGGCCGCGATGGCGGGTTGGGCAAGGTACTGGGGCAGCCGATCCGCCGCGGCCGCAAGGTTGCCCTCGGCAGTCCGCTCTGACCGATGGGACGCATTCTGGTGCTGGCCGGCGTCAATGGCGCCGGCAAGAGTTCGCTGCTGGGCATGTGGCTGGAAGAAGAAGGCCTGACCTGGTTCAACCCGGATACGTTCACCCGCCGCCTGGTGGAGACGGGCTGGTCGCTGGGCGAGGCCAATGCCGCGGCGTGGAACGAAGGCGCGCGCCGGCTGCGGCAGGCGATCGACGAAGGCACCGACTTCGCGTTCGAAACCACGCTGGGCGGCAATACCATCCCGCGCCTGCTACGCGAGGCCTGCGACCGCCACGATGTGGCGATCTGGTTCTGCGGCCTGCAGAGCGTGGCGCTGCACATCGAACGCGTGGCCGCACGGGTCAGCCGCGGCGGGCATGATATTCCCGCCGACAAGATCCGCGCCCGCTACGATTCATCGCGCGAGAACCTGCTGGCCCTGCTGCCGCACCTGGCTGAGCTGCACGTCTACGACAACAGTGCCCCGGCCGATGCCGATGGCGCCGAACCGCTGCCCGTGCTGCAGTTGGACCGCAACGGGCTGCACTATCCGGCCTCGGCGATCGAGCTGCTGCAGACCCCGGACTGGGCCAAGCCGATCGTGATGCGCGCCATGGAACTGCACGACATCCGCTGAGGCGCACCTCGCGCCTGCGCCCGAAGCTGGCCTCAGCCCACCGGCTCGTGGATCGGACACCCATTGAACCGCGAGCGGAACTGACGCGAGGCGGCCATCACCACGCGGCGCGCGCGATTCAAACCGCCGAGTGGACGATGCTCGGCCAGCGCGTGCCACGGCGCGAACGCCAGTGCATCCTCGATGCCGGGCGAGGTGTCGGGTTGCCACGCCTGCTGCTGCGCCACGCTCAGGCGCGCCACCGGGAGAAACGGGCTGTCGGCCTCGGGCCAGGCGACCGATGCATCCTCGATCGGCATGCGCTCCACGTCCCGGCACAGCTGCACCCGCAGCTCCCACTCCACCGGATTGGGGAGGTCGGTAAAGAAGGCCACCACCGCCTCGCGCTGTGCATCCTCGTCCGAGCCGATCTTGTCACCGGTCAGTGCGAGCAGGGCAGGTGAGACAGGGGCCAATGAGAATTTGGCCATGTACGGGCCGTAGAGGAAGGGCACCTGGGTGAAGAAAGTCTCCCCCAGCGGGTGATGCTGCGGCTCGCCGCCCATGCCCTTCAACGTGGCGCTTTGCCCGCCGAGCGCTTCAAGCGCCGCCTCCGCACTGCGCAACGTCGCCGAGATCATGCGTTTGGTGCGGGGCATCCGCTCGGTGGTGGCGGCCAGCAGTTTGGCCGCGCGCAGGAAGCCGGCCACGCCGGGTGTGTTGAAGGCCGGGCCGTTGACCATCAGGAAATCCTGCGTGTGCTGTTCTTCGGCACCTTCGGCACGTGGGCCTTCCACGCCGATCACCTTCAGCGCCATCGCGCGTGGAGTGGACACGGCATCGGGGAGCTGCTCGGCCGGCGGGGAGGAAAGGCGCACCCGTGCGTCGTAGCTTCCCGGCCGCGCGAACAGGCCGTGGCGCAGCTCCGCCGGCAATCCATCCAGCACGCGCAGCCGCCCCTTCAACAACCCCTGGCCCTTGGCATGGACCGCACGATGCGCATGGCCTTCCTGCTCGGCCACGGTCAACGCCATGCGCGCGAATACCTCGGTCAGCTCGCGGATGTGCGCGGCTTCGTCCGCGTCGGCGTGTTCGAGCGAGGCGTGGTAGAGAACGGGTGGGCGCAGCGACATGCAAGGCTCCTTTGTGGTGGCGATCAGGCCGCAGCGGCCTTGGCATTGCCGCCGCCGGCCAAGGCCAGCAGGGTCAGCTTCTCGTCGGTGTCTTTCTCTTCCTTGAGCGTTTCCAGCAGCAGTGGCACCGCCGCCTTGTAGCCCAATTGCTTGGCCAATGCGGCGATGGTGCCGTACGAGGCGATTTCGTAATGCTCGACCTTCTGCGCACCGCCGATCAGTGCGGCATCACGCACCGGGCCTTCTTCGATGCTGTCGATGGCCTCCTTGCCTTCCTCGACAAGGCCTTCCATCGCAGCGCACTTGATCCGCTTGAGCCGGATGCCCAGCAGTTCGACGACCTGATCGATGCGCTCGATCTGCCCCTGCGTTTCGTCCAGGTGCAGGGTGAAGGCGGCGGCCAGGTCCGGGTTGGAGGCGGCGCGCGCCATCCTGGGCAGCGCCTTGGTCAGCTGCTTTTCTGCACTGTAGATATCCGAAAGTTCGTGGATGAACAGGTCTTCTGCGGTCTTGATCGCCATGGAGGTGCTGCCGGTGGGTTTGAGCGTCCGACGCTAGGCGCGTGGGTGTTAGTCCGGTGCACTTTGTTGTGAAGGGGCTCTGCACGCGCTCAGGGCGCGTCTGGCCACGCTTTCAGCAAAGGCAGCGGATCGTAGGCGCCGTCGGCTCCATAGATGCCCCAGTGCAGATGCGGCGGCGTGCCCTTGGCATTGCCGGTGTCACCGACGTAGCCCAGCACGTCGCCCTGCGCGATGATGTCGCCACGCGCCAGGTCTTCGCGCCAGTCATCCAGATGGGCGTAGTAATAGCGCTCGCGCGCCGGCCCCATTACCCAGACCTGACGCCCGCCCAGGCCGCTCTCGCGGATATCGGCAACGATCCCCGGGGTGGCGCTGCGCACCTCGGTGCCCCGCTTGGCGAAGATATCCACGCCGGCATGCGTACGGTCGCGCCCGCGAGGTGCACCGAACGTATCGGCCACCTGGCGTGCGGCAACGCCGGCCACCGGCACAGGCAGGGCAGTGGGGGCGGGCATCTGCGAGAGGCGCCACAGCGCCCGGGGCGATTCGGCGATGGGGCTGTTCCACACCACCCCGGCCACCACGATGCAGACGACAAGCACGAACACCCGTACGAGCCAGCGTCGTACGCGGCGGGCGGGGGAGGTGGCGGACGGTGAGGCACTCACGATGTGGTCCCGCCCCTCTTCTTCGCCGCCGTGCGTCCCGACACATGCAGATGCGCCGGTACATGCCAGCGCCACGGAAACTCGATCGCCTTGCTGATGCCGATCCGCGGCCCGACCACCGGGGCCTGCGGTGGCGCCATCCCATCGGACACGACCCGGATGCCACGGTCATTGCGCACCAGATCCGCGCCGTCCAGGGCGTTGGTGATGCCCATCGCCTGCGACAGCCGGCCCGGGCCACTGGCCAGATCGCGCGCGCGCTTGATCGCCGGCCGCGCCTCCTGGATCAACGCCAGTCCCGCCACCGGCTCCAGCGCCCGCAGCAGCACGCCCCAGCCTTGGCCGATCTCGCCACACACCGCGTTCGAGCCCCAGTGCATGCCATAGCTGAAATATACGTACAGATGACCCGCTTCACCGAACATCGTGGCGGTGCGCGCGGTCATGCCGCGATACGAATGCGCCGCCGGGTCCTGGTCCCCTGCGTACGCTTCCACTTCCACGATGCGCCCCGCGCGACCGTCATCGCGCACCAGCAGCTTGTTCAGCAGCTCGGGCGCCACCTCGGCCGGGTGGCGCTGGTAGAAGCGCCGCGGTAGAACCTTCCACGTCTTCATGACCTTCCGCGCAATGGTTGCACCTTGTCAGCCTGGAACCAGCGCTTACTGTGACGCGGCGAGGGTCAATGCACGATCAAGGCGCCGGCATCGTCACGCCATGCTCGCCTGGCATTCGCGGCAGGTTGATTGGCGCAGGGCAATCCTCGAGGCCTGTCTCCGCCGCCATGCAGCACGTACCATGCCTGCCAGAAAGCGCCTGAAAATCGCGACCTTCAACGTCAACGGCGTGCTGACCCGGCTGCCGCATCTGCTCGCGTGGCTGGCGCGCGAACAACCGGATATCGTTGCCCTGCAGGAACTCAAGGCGACCCAGGAGGCCTTCCCGGAGGCCGCCATCCGCGATGCAGGCTACGGGTGCATCTGGCAGGGACAGCGCTCATGGAATGGCGTCGCGCTGCTGGCGCGCGGCCAGGACCCGATCGAGAGCCGGCGTGGCCTGCCTGGCGATCCGAAAGACGACCAGAGCCGCTATTTGGAAGCGGCTGCGCATGGTGTGATCGTGGGCGGCCTGTACCTGCCCAACGGCAATCCGCAGCCGGGGCCCAAGTTCGACTACAAGCTGACGTGGATGCAACGCCTGCATCGGCACGCGAACAGCCTGGTCGCGCTGCCGCACCCGGTCGCGTTGATTGGCGACTTCAACGTCGTGCCCACGGATGCGGATATCTACGACCCCAAATCGTGGCGCAAAGACGCGCTGCTGCAGCCCGAGGTGCGCGATGCGTATCAGGCGCTGCTCGGGCAGGGCTGGACCGACAGCCTGCGTGCGGTGCACGGTGACACGCAGATCTTCACGTTCTGGGATTACTTCCGCCAACACTTCGCCCGCGACCGCGGGCTGCGCATCGATCATCTGCTGCTCAATCCGGTGCTTGCGCCTCGCCTCAAGGACGCGGGCGTGGACCGCTGGGTGCGGGCGCTGGAAAAGCCCAGCGACCATGCACCGACCTGGATCGAAATCGTGGCGCCACCCAAGCCCCGATAGCCGCACCGGCCCGATATCGAAAACACGCTGGACACGCTACAGTCCTCCGGCAGGTCGTTTGCGAGGGTATTGCCATGCCATATCGGAAAAGGGACATCGCCCCAAGCGTCGGCGAAGGTAAACGCCTGCCGGCCGGCCCGGAAACGCCCGTGTTCTGCCGGGCGCGCGAGTATCCTGCCGGCACGATCATCGCGCTGCATCACCATCCGGACCGCCATCAACTGGTCTACGCCGAAACCGGCGTGCTGGTGGTTCAGGCCGGGGCAGGGCGCTGGGTAGTGCCCAGCACGCGCGCGATCTGGATCCCGGCCGGCATGGGCCACAAGGTCAGCTGCATCGGCGCGGTCGGCATGCGCAGCCTGTACATCCTGCCGCAGGCGATCGCCCACCCGCCGGCCAGCGCGTCCACCGTATCGGTGACGCCGTTGCTGGCGGCGTTGATCCATGCCGCGATGGAGGTGCCGCCAGCGTACCGGCCGGATTCGCGCGACGGGCGGCTGATGCAGTTGATTCTGGATGAGCTGCAGATGCTGCCGGTACTGCCGTTGCACCTGCCGCAGCCCGCCGATCCACGTTTGCAGGCGATCGGCCGGCAGCTGGAATCCATGCCCGACGATCCGTCCACCCTGCAGGACTGGGCCGGCCGCCTCGGCGTGGATGTCAAAACCATCCAGCGCCTGTGCGCACGCGAGCTGGGCATGACCTTCGGGCAATGGCGGCAACAGGCGCGCCTGCTGCGTGCACTGGAACAGTTGGCGCACGGCGAAAAGGTGATCGACGTGGCGCTCGCGCTGGGCTATGCCAGTCCGAGCGCCTTCACCGCGATGTTCAAAAAGCGCTTCGGCCAGCTGCCGAGTCAGTTCTTCCACTGAGGCAAACGCCTCAGTGCATCGTCGTCTTCGGCAGGAACGCCGTCGCCAGCCCGAGCAGTGGCAGGTACGAGGTGAAGTGGTAGACCCATACGATGCCATGCACGTCGGCCAGGTTGCCCAGCCCGGCTGCACCAATACCGCCGATGCCGAACATCAGGCCGAACATCAGGCCCGACACCATGCCCACGCGGCCCGGCACCGCTTCCTGCGCATACACCACCAGCGCAGCGAATGCCGAGGACATGATCAGCCCGATGGCCACTGCCAGCACGGCGGTGCCCATGAGGTTGGCGTAGGGCAGGGCGAGCGCGAACGGCGCCACGCCCAGGAAGGAAATCCAGATCACCGCCTTGCGACCGATCCGGTCCCCGACCGGGCCGCCAATGAAGGTGCCCAGCGCGACCGAAGCCAGGAAGATGAAGAGGTACATCTGGCTCTGCTGCACGCTCAGGCCGAAGCGTTCGATCAGGTAGAAGGTGAAGTAGTTGGTGAACGAGGCGATGTACACGAACTTGGCGAACATCAGCACTGCGATCACCGCGATGGCCTGGATCACCTTGCCACGGCTCAGCCCGACGCCATGGCTCTTGGCCAGGCTCTTCATCTTGGCCTGACCATGCTGCACGGTCCAACCGGTGAGGCGGAACAGCACGGTGATGGCCAATGCGGCCGCCAGCATGAACCAGGCGATCGCACGCTGCCCATGCGGAATCACGATGACGGCGGCGAGCAGCGGCCCGATCGCCGAGCCGGTATTGCCACCGACCTGGAACGTGGATTGCGCGGTACCGAAGCGACCGCCCGAGGCCATCCGCGCTACGCGCGAGGCTTCCGGATGGAAGGTGGCCGACCCGATGCCAACGATGGCCGCGGCGATGAGCAGCATTTCGTAACTCGTGGCCATCGCCATCAGCGCGATGCCGACGAACGTGGCGATCATCCCCGAGGGCAGCAGATACGGCAGCGGCCGCTTGTCGGTGTACATGCCCACCCACGGCTGCAGCAGCGAGGCCGTGACCTGGTACACCAGGCCGATGATGCCGATCTGGCCAAAGGTGAGCGAGAACTCGCTCTTGAACATCGGGTACACCGCCGGCAGCACCGCCTGGATCATGTCATTGAGCAGGTGCGCGAACGCTGCGGCACCGACGATG
>NZ_JBSZJV010000027.1:0-42983 GCF_054188265.1 Stenotrophomonas sp. IS26 | reverse complement strand
GGGCTCGGCCCTGGTGCAGACCGCCGGCCGGACGATGGAAGAGATCGTCACCGGCGTGCGCCGGGTCAACGACATCATGGCCGAGATCTCGGCAGCCTCGAAGGAACAGTCCGCCGGTATCGAACAGGTCAACCAGACCATCACCCAGATGGACGAGACTACCCAGCAGAATGCCGCGCTGGTGGAGGAAGCGACGGCGGCCGCGCGCGCGATGGAAGAGCAGGCGCAGCAGCTGGGCACGGCGGTGGCGATCTTCCGCCTGCAGGCCAGTGCGGCGGCGGCGGGCACACCGGCGCGTCGTGCCACCCCCGCGCGGACCGCTGCGCGCGTGCCTGCGGCGGCAGTGGTCGGCGAGGACTGGCAGACCTTCTGATCCGGACCGGCGCGCCGGCAGGGCCGGTTCACCCGGTGCTCACCGCCGGGCGTTGGTAATCGGCGCTATTCTGTTTGCCGATGGTGAGCACATGACCTCTCGTTCCGACCGGCTCGGCCTGACCGCGTTGACTGCCCTGGTGGTCGGATCGATGATCGGCGCCGGCATTTTCTCGCTGCCACAGAACATCGCGCGCAGCGCCGGCCCGGGTGTGGCCTTGATCGGCTGGATGATCAGCGGCCTGGGCATGTTGATGCTGGCCTTCGTGTTCCAGAACCTGGCCAACCGCAAGCCCGAGCTGGATACCGGTATCTATGCGTACGCGCGCGCCGGGTTCGGCGATTACATCGGCTTTTCCGCGGCGTGGGGCTACTGGGTCTGCTCGCTGCTCGGCAATGTCAGCTACTTCGTGCTGATCTTCAGCGGCCTGGGCTATTTCGTGCCGGCCTTCGGCGAGGGCAATACCTGGCAGGCGGTGGCATGCGCCTCCGTGCTGCTGTGGGCGATGCACGCAATGATCCTGCGTGGCATCCGCCAGGCCGCCCTGGTCAATGCGGTCGTCACTGTCGCCAAGATCGTGCCCATCGTGGTGTTTCTGATCATCGCCGCCGTGGGCTTCAAGGCCGATATCTTCACCGGCGAGTTCTGGGGCACGGCGGAACTGGGCAGCCTGGGTGAGCAGCTGCGGGGCATGATGCTGATCACGGTCTGGGTGTTCATCGGCATCGAGGGTGCCAGCATCTACTCGCGGCGCGCGGCCAAGCGTTCGGATGTCGGGCGCGCGACGATCATCGGGTTTGTGTGCGTGCTCGCGCTGCTGATGCTGGTCAATCTGCTGTCGATGGGCGTACTGCGCCAGGAGGCGCTGGCACAGGCGCGCAATCCCTCGATGGCCTTCGTGCTGGAGGCCATCGTCGGGCCCTGGGGCGCCACGTTGATCATCATCGGCATGATCGTCTCGGTGCTGGGGGCATTGCTGGCATGGGTGCTGCTGTGCGCCGAAGTGCTGTACGCGGCAGCGGGGGATGGCACGATGCCGGCGTTCCTCGGGCGCGAGAACGCACGGCAGGTGCCCGCCAACGCGCTGTGGCTCACCAACGGGCTGATCCAGCTGTTTCTGATCATCACCCTGTTCAGTGCAGGCACCTATACCAGCCTGGTGCTGCTGGGGGCATCGATGAGCCTGGTGCCGTATCTGTTCTCGGCCGGTTACGGTGCATTGCTGGCGCTGCGCGGGGAAACCTATGGCGGACAGCCCGGGCTGCGGGTCCGCGATCTGCTGGTGGCCGGTCTGGCCACGGTATACGCGCTGTGGCTGGTCTATGCCGGTGGGCTGTCACAGGTGCTGCTGTCGGTGTTGCTGTACGCCCCGGGCATTGCCATGTTCGCGGCCGCCAAGCACCAGCATGGGCAGCAGCTGTTCACCCGGGCCGAGCAGGTGATCGTGGCGGCCGTGATCGTCGTTGCCGGCTGGGCGGCGTGGGGCCTCTACCAGGGTCATCTGCACCTGGCATGACCGCGCCGGATCGGCTCAGCCTTCCCGGTTGCCGCGCGCCACCAGTTCGGTCAGCAGATCGATCTGCTGTTGTTGCTGTTGCAGGACCTGCAGCAGGATCTGGTTGCTGACCGTATCGACCTTCTCGTGCAATGCCATGATCTCCAGTTCGGCCTTGAGGTTCACTTCGTAATCGTAGCTGGCCATGCGCCGGTCTTTTTCCGCCTGGCGGTTCTGGCTCATCATGATCACGGGCGCCTGGAGCGCGGCCAGCATCGACAGCATCAGGTTGAGGAAGATGTAAGGGTAAGGATCGAACGCGGTCGCACCGAGCACCTCGGTGTTGAGCACCACCCAGATCAGCAGGGCTGCGCCGAACAGCAGGATGAAGCGCCACGAGCCGCCGAACCGCGCGACCTGGTCGGCCAGCCGTTCGCCGAAGGTGGATTGCTCGGCCAGGCGCTGGTTGGGATCGTCGATGACCGCCTGGCGGCCGATGACGCGCTTGGCGATTGCGTCCAGGTCATGGGTCTGGCGGCCCAGCCACCGGGCGGCTTTTTCCAGTCGTTCGCTGTTGGGATGCGTGGACATTGCGGACTCCGGCGGACAGGTGCGGGCAGGGTGAGCCGCGGTGGGAGAACGCGTGGTGATGATGTGGCTGCTTCACGCTCCGCCGTTGGCTGCCGGTGCTGTCTGGAAACCGCGACGCCCCAGCCGCAGCGCCAGATGGACCAGCACGATCAACACCGGCACCTCCACCAGCGGCCCGATCACGGCGGCGAACGCGACCGGTGAGCCCAGACCGAAGGCGGCAATCGCGACGGCGATGGCCAGTTCGAAGTTGTTGCCGGTCGCGGTGAAGGCGATGGCGGTGGTGCGCGGATAGTCGCGTGCGATCCAGCGGCCCATGAAGAAGCTCAGCAGGAACTGCACGAAGAAGTAGATCGTCAGCGGCATGGCGATGCGTACCGCATCCAGCGGAATGCGCACCAGATCGCCGCCCTTGAGGCTGAACATCGCCACGATGGTGAACAGCAGTGCGATCAAGGTGACCGGGCTGATGGCGGGCAGGAAGCGCGTTTCATACCAGTCAGCCCCGCGCACCCGCAGCAGCAGCCGTCGCCCGAGATAGCCGGCCGCGAAGGGAATGCCCAGATACACCAGCACCGCGCCGGCGATGGTCCACGTGCTGACATCGATCACGCTGCGCTGCAGCCCGAACAACGGCGGCAGCACGGTCAGGAACAGCCACGCATAGACGCTGAAGAAGGCGATCTGGAACAGCGAGTTGAACGCGACCAGGCCGGCCACGTACTGATTGTCCCCGCGCGCGAGCTGGTTCCAGACCAGCACCATCGCGATGCAGCGGGCCAGGCCGATCAGGATCAGCCCGGTCATGTACTCCGGCCGGTCGTGCAGGAACAGTGCGGCCAGCGCGAACATCAGCACCGGCCCCACCACCCAGTTCTGCAGCAGCGACAGCGCCAGCACGCGCTTGTCGGCAAAGACGGCGGGCAGCGACTCGTACTTCACCTTGGCCAGGGGCGGGTACATCATCAGGATCAGGCCGGCGGCGATCGGCAGGTTGGTGCCGCCGATGGTCATGGCGTCCAGCGCGGCGGGCAGGCCGTCGAACAGGGTGCCCAGGGCCACGCCAAGCGCCATCGCCGCGAAGATCCACAGGGTGAGCCAGCGGTCCAGGAAGGACAGGCGTGGCGTGGCAGGTGTCGTCATCGCGATGGGCCCGGCAACCAACGGATCAGCACGACGGCGCGCATGGGCCAGCGGAACCGCAGTCCGCCTCGCCGGCGCAGCAGTTCTCGGTGAGGTAGCCGATCAGGCCGTTCATCGCCTCGAAGTCGGCGCGGTAGCAGATGCTGCGCCCACGCGGCTCCGCGCTGACCAGACCGGCCGCGCTCAGTTCCTTGAGGTGGAAGGACAGCGTGGCACCGGGCAGGCCGAGGTCGGCGGCGATTTCCCCGGGCAGACGGCCACCCCGGCCGGCCTGGACCAGCAGGCGGAAAACGCTCAGGCGGGTGGTATGCCCGAGGGCGGCCAGGGCGTGGGTTGCAGTTTTATGTTCCATGTTTCTAGAATAGTCGAACAATTAAGCCGGAGCAACCTCATGTCCTTGCTGCCCAACCTGACCTGTGCGGCGGTCGATCTCCCGGATCCCAGCCGGTTCGCCGGGCCCGCCAGTGCCCACCCGCCCCGGATCCTGGTGCTGTATGGATCGCTGCGTCCCCAGTCCTACAGCCGCCTGTTGGCCAGGGAAGTCGAGCGCTTGCTGCAGCACCTGGGCGCCGAGGTCCGTCTGTTTGACCCACACGGACTGCCGCTGGCCGATGCGGTGGACGCCGATCACCCCACGGTCCAGCAGCTTCGCGCCTGGTCGCAGTGGTCCGAAGGCCAGGTCTGGATCAGCCCGGAGCGCCACGGCACCCTCAGCGCCGTGTTCAAGAACCAGATCGATTGGCTGCCGTTGTCCGAAGGCAGCGTACGCCCCACCCAGGGCCGCACCCTGGCGGTGATGCAGGTGTGTGGCGGCTCGCAGTCCTTCAACGTGGTCAACGCATTGCGGGTGCTCGGGCGCTGGATGCGGATGGTGACGATCCCCAACCAGTCTTCGGTCGCCAAGGCCTGGCAGGAGTTCGATGCGCAGGGGCGGATGAAACCCTCGGCGTACTACGACCGTGTCGTGGATGTAGTGGAGGAGCTGGTCAAGTTCACCCTGCTGGTCCGTGACAACAGCGATTACCTCACCGACCGCTACAGCGAGCGCAAGGACGACGCGCAGGCGGCGCAGCTGGCCCGCGATGCCGGCGTGGTGGAGCCGGCCGCGACGCTGCCGCTTGCCGTGGGAGACCGCGCATGAAGGCGGTGATCTATCACAACCCGGCCTGCGCGACGTCGCGCAATGTGCTCGCCCTGATGCGCCATGCCGGCGTGGCGCCGGAGGTGGTGGAGTACCTGTGCACTCCGCCGGATCGCGAGCGTCTGATCGCACTGATCGCCGCTGCCGGCCTGCAGGTCCGCGATGCGCTTCGCCAGAAAGGCACCCCGTATGCCGCACTGGGCCTGGCCGATCCAACGCTGGACGACACCCGACTGCTGGATGCGATGCTGGCCCATCCGATCCTGATCAACCGGCCGTTCGTGCAGACCGAACTGGGGGTGCGCCTGGCGCGGCCCTCGGAGACCGTGCTGGAGATCCTGCCGCCGGTGCAGGCGCCGTTCCGCAAGGAAGATGGCGAGGTGGTGATCGACGCCCACGGCCGACGCGCCACAAAAAAGCCCGGTCAATGACCGGGCTCTTATCCACGCCTGCGTGCTGCCTTACCAGCGCATGCCGGCGAAGGGGTTCCAGCTGGTATCGCCCTTTACCTTTTCAAGGTAGTACGAATAGTTGGTGGTCAACGCGATCAGCACCGACCAGGCCACACCGATCGCACGGCCGACCACGTCCGGCAGGAAGGCCACGACGACCATCAGCACCAGGGTGATGCCCAGGATGGTCAGCGCCTTGCGCCACATGCCCAGGATCAGCAGGTAGATCCAGCTGAAGAACAGGGCGAAGAAGTTGAAGTTGACCTTGATCTTCTGGCCGAACGGCAGCGTCTTGTACGCGGCCTTGAAGGTTGGCGAATTGGGGGCGCCGTGCTGTTCGAAGAAGTTGAAGCGGAACTGCCACTTGGGGCTGTAGGGGGAAGCAGTGTTGGAATCCATATCCGAATCGTGTGTTGAAAACGATTACATGATAGCCGCAAGCTCTTGATCCGCGCCAATTTTTCGACGCTCTACATGCCGCCTGTCAGGGACTGCGCGGACCGTCACACATTCGTCCCGGTTTTCCGATAGGGTGCGCAATCCGCGCGGCAGGAAGCCCCGTGGGAAATGAGAAGTCAACGAGATGCCAGACCATGTCCATTGATGTGATGTCCCCCGAGCGCCCGCAAGCAGGGCCGCAGATTACCCCGTGCCCGGTTGCCACCCAGGCGCAACACCTGCTCGCCCAGCTGCAGTTTTCCCAGGTGAGCGCGCGCGCGCTGTCGCGCCCGCCGGTAGAGACCGACCTGGCCATCGCCGCCACCGCCGCCTGAGCCGCTGCCGCGCCTGTCAACGCTGCCGGCCCGACCCCCTCCAGGGCAGAAAAACTGCGCACCACCGGCGCCGCCTGATCCTGCGCAGGCGATGAGGACCGGTCGCGTTGCAGTAGGGGGCTGATCGGCGCCGCCAGCAAGCTGAATGGGCAGAAGCCCATGGCACAGGGCCTGCGCGCCCTTGGCCGCGAGGGGGCCTCCACTTGTCTCGATCCAAAAGCTGAATGCGGAGAAATCCCCGCGCCGCCCTTCGCGCGCACCTTACAATTCGCGCCCTAGACTGAGCCGCATTTTTCGTCTCAAGCGGTTTGGAGAGTTCGTGGGTTCCGGTAGTCACAGACATACGCTGCGTGCCGGTCTCCGGCCCGCGCCGACAGGACGCATGCGTGCCATCGTGTACGCCGGGCTCAGGATGCCCCTTTCCACACTTGGCACCCCCGGCCTGGCACGCCCTGCACAGGGACACCGCGCATGAGTACCCAGACCCTGAACGCCCCGCTGGACGCCGGCCGGGCGACGTTGCCGGCCGAGTCGCCGTTGCCGATGCCTGAGCAGTCCCTGCGCGAAGGGCAGCTGCAGGTTCCGCGCCAGCGCACCTCACCGCGGATGATCGGGCTGCGTCGTTTCTACATCCTGGGCGGTACCGCGGCGATGACCGCCGCCGCCAGCCGGATGATGTGGAAGGTGCTCGCCGTCAATGGAATCAGTGTGCTGGAAGCCTGCCTGCTGGTGCTGTTCGTGGGCCTGTTCGCCTGGATCGCGTTGTCCTTCGCCGGGGCGGTGGCCGGTTTCCTGACCGCGGTATTCGATCGGGGCTACAAGCTCGGCATCGATCCGGACGCGCCGCTGCCGACCGTGCATACGCGCACCGCGCTGCTGATGCCCACCTACAACGAAGATCCGCGCCGGTTGCTGGCCGGGTTGCAGGCGATCTATGAGTCGGTGGCCGAGACCGGCCAGCTGGCGAATTTCGATTTCTACGTGCTCAGCGATACCCGCCGCGATGACATCGGGCAGGCCGAGGAAGCGGCGTTCCACGCCTTGTGCGATGCGGTGGGCGGCCATGACCGCATCTTCTACCGTCGCCGCGGCGACAACAGCGGGCGCAAGGCCGGCAACATCGCCGATTGGGTCCGCCGTTTCGGCGGTGCCTACCCGCAGATGCTGATCCTGGACGCCGACAGCCTGATGACCGGCGACACCATCGTGCGCCTGGTCGCGGGCATGGAACACAACCCGGATGTTGGTCTGATCCAGACCCTGCCGGCGGTGGTTGGTGGGCGCACCCTGTTTGCCCGCATGCAGCAGTTCGGCGGGCGCGTATACGGCCCGGTGATCGGCCGCGGCGTGGCGTGGTGGCATGGCGCGGAGAGCAACTATTGGGGCCACAACGCGATCATCCGCACCCAGGCCTTCGCCGAGCAGGCCGGCCTGCCGTCGCTGCCGGGCAAGGAGCCGTTTGGTGGGCACGTGCTCAGCCACGATTTCGTCGAGGCCGCGCTGATGCGCCGTGGCGGCTGGGCCACCCACATGGTGCCCTACCTGAAAGGCAGCTATGAGGAAGGCCCGCCGACCCTGACCGATCTGCTGGTCCGCGACCGGCGCTGGTGCCAGGGCAACCTGCAGCACGCCAAGGTGGTCGGTTCCAAGGGCCTGCACTGGGTCAGCCGGATGCACATGCTGGTCGGCATCGGGCATTACTTCACCGCGCCGATGTGGGCGATGCTGATGCTGATCGGCATCGCGATTCCGCTGTTCCAGGGCGGCATCGACCTCAATGAAGTGCTGCATCTCTCGCCCGGTGTCTACTGGCGCCACCAGGATGAGACCCAGGTGATCCGCATGTTCGCGATCACCATGGTGGTGCTGCTCTCGCCCAAGGTACTGGGCTACCTGGCGATGCTGCTGGAGCCGGTCGAACGCCGTGGCTGCGGTGGCACCATCCGCGCCTTCATCTCGATGCTGCTGGAGACCATCCTCGCCGCGCTGATGGCGCCGGTGGTGATGTACGTGCAGTCGCGCGGTGTGGCTGAGGTGCTGGCCGGCAAGGACTCGGGCTGGGACGCGCAGCAGCGCGACGATGGCGGCGTGTCCTGGCTGGCGCTGGCGCGTGGCTATGGTGGGCTGAGTGTGTTCGGCCTGTTCATGGGCGCGCTGGCCTACGCGGTCTCGCCCTCGCTGGCCGCATGGATGGCACCGGTGGTGATCGGCATGGTGCTGGCGATTCCGGTGGTGGGCTTCACCTCCTCGCGCACCGCTGGCGTCTGGATGCACCGGCTGGGCCTGATGGAAATCCCGGAAGAATCGGCACCGCCCAAGGTGCTGGTGCGCGCGGCCGAGCTGCGCCGTGCTGCGGCCGAGGCACATCCCGCCGGCTGATCACGGCAATCCAGGTATCGCCGCCCCATTGCCGCGGGCCGCGGTCATAATGCGGCTTGAACGTACTGGAGCCGCCTGATGCTGGATACCGTGGAAAACGAAACCGGCGCCGACCCGCAGTGGTCGGTGCTGTGGCTGCATGGCCTGGGTGCCGACGGCCATGACTTCGCCCCGATCGTGCCCGAACTGGTGCGCCCGCACTGGCCGGCGATCCGCTTCGTGTTCCCGCATGCGCCGGTGCAGCCGATCACGATCAACAACGGCGTGCCGATGCGCGCCTGGTATGACATCGTCAGCATGGATTTCCGTTCGCGCGCGGACAGCGCCGGCGTGGACGCCTCGATCGTGGAACTGGAGCTGCTGATCGAGCGCGAGGTCGCCCGCGGCATTCCGGCCGAACGCATCCTGCTGGCCGGCTTCTCGCAGGGCGGGGCGGTGATCCTCAGTGCACTGCTGCGTCGCACCCGTCCGCTGGCCGGGCTGATCGCACTGTCCACCTATCTGCCGGATCCGGCCAAGGCAGCTTCCGCGCGCGTGGCCGATGCCATCAGCGTGCCGGTGTTCATGGCCCATGGCACCCAGGATCCGGTGATCCCGGTGGCGATCGCCGAGCACACCGCGCAGACGCTGAGCGCGCTCGGCCTGCCGGTGCAGTGGCACACCTACACGATGGCCCACCAGGTCTGCGCCGAGGAACTGCAGGCGCTGGGCGACTGGCTCGAGGCGCGCTTCGCCGCCTGACGCCATGAGCGACCCGCGCCAGCAGTCCTGGTTGCCCGAGCTGTGCCGCCTGCCGCGGCTGGCGGCGATGCTGGGGTTGGCCGAGCTGGTGGTCGTCGTGGTGGCGCTGGCCCCCGATGGCAGTCGCCACTGGACGCTGCCGGACTTCCTGTCCGCCAGCGGCTTCGCGTTGTGGCTGGCGCTGGCAGTGACGGTCAGCCTGTGCAGCGTGCGCGCGGTGCTCTCGCGCTTGCCCGAAGTGCCGGGCATGGTGCTGGTGGTGCTGATGACCGGGCTGATCGCCGGTGCGTGCGCGGCGATCGTGCATGCGCTGTACGGCGTGCTCGGCGGCAGCAGCTTTGCCCAGGCGGTCGGCTTCTGGCGGTTCACGTTGGGCAGTGCGGCGATGACCGCGCTGATCACTGCCTTGGCGCTGCGCTACTTCTACGTCAGCGACCGCGGCAGCGCGCAGATGCTGGCCAACGCACGGGCCCAGGCGGATGCATTGCAGGCGCGGATCCGGCCGCACTTCCTGTTCAACAGCATGAACCTGATCGCCAGCCTGCTGCGGCGTGATCCGGACGTGGCCGAGCGCGCGGTGCTGGATCTGTCCGATCTGTTCCGCGCAGCCCTCGGTGCCGGCGATGGCGATTCCACCCTGCAGGCCGAGTGCGAACTGGCCGAGCGCTATCTTTCGATCGAATCGCTACGGCTGGGCGAACGGCTGAAAGTGATCTGGCTGCGCGACGAGCCGCTGCCCTGGTCGTTGCCGATGCCGCGGCTGGTACTGCAGCCGCTGGTCGAAAATGCCGTGCTGCATGGCATCTCGCGGGTGCCCGCCGGTGGCACGATCGTGCTGGCACTGTCCAGTGACGGCACGAATCTGCGCATCCGCGTGCGTAACCCGGCACCGGACCCGGCCACGCGCGGGCTGCCGCTCCTGCAGGGCGCCGGGCATGCACAACGCAACATCGCCCATCGCCTGGCCTGGCGCTTCGGCCCGGCCGCGCGGATGACGGGGGCGTGGGCCGACGGCTACTATGCTTGCGAAATCACGGTCCCGGTCCAGTGAGGAAACTGTCTTGAAGGTGGTGATCGCCGACGACGAACCGCTGGCCCGCGAGCGCCTGCGCTCCCTGCTCGCTGACCAGGCCGGCATCGAGGTGGTGGCCGAGGCCGAGAACGGCGAACAGGCGCTGCACGCCTGCGCCGAGCTGCAACCGGACCTGGTCCTGCTCGACATCGCCATGCCCGGCCTGGACGGGCTGGAAGCCGCCCGCCATCTGGCCACCTTCGAGCCACGCCCGGCGGTGGTGTTCTGCACCGCGTACGACGCGCATGCGCTGTCCGCCTTCGAGGCAGCCGCGATCGACTACCTGATGAAGCCGGTGCGCCCCGAGCGCCTGGCGGCCGCGCTGGAGCGTGCGCGCACCTTCCTCGCCGGCCGCAGTGGCCCGGCGACCCCCGCCAGCCAGCAGGCGCGTACCCTGCTGTGCGCACGCCTGCGCGGCAGCCTGCGGCTGATCCCGGTCGAGGACATCCACTACCTGCAGGCCGAAGAAAAATACGTCGTGGTGCATCACGCCCGCGGCGAAGACCTGCTGGAGGAGTCGCTGAAGTCGCTGGAAGAGGAATTCGGCAACCGCTTCGTGCGCATCCACCGCAATTGCCTGGTCGCCCGGCACGAACTGGTCGAGCTGCGACGAAATGGCGCAGGCCAGGTCCAGGCGGTATTGCGGCATGGCCACGGGCCGCTGGAAGTCAGCCGCCGTTGCGTGGCCAGCCTGAAGCAGGACCTCAAGTACCTGTAGGCGGGGCTGTGCGCGACCGTTGGTCGATACGCCCCTGTGCGTCGATAATGGCGCCATGAAGACCCTGCGCATCGCCACCCGAAAGAGCCCGCTTGCCCTGTGGCAGAGCGAATATGTTGCCGACCTCCTGCGCCAGGCGCATCCCGGTCTGGAGGTGGTGCTGGTGCCGATGAGCACGCGCGGCGACGAGGTGCTGGATCGTTCGCTCGCCGCGATCGGCGGCAAGGGCCTGTTCCTCAAGGAACTGGAACTGGCCATGCTGCGTGGCGAAGCGGACTGCGCCGTGCATTCGCTCAAGGATGTGCCGATGGAGCTGGATGCGCCGTTCGCGCTGCCGGCGATGCTGACCCGTCATGACGCGGCCGATGGTTTCATCTCCAATCTGTACGCCTCGCTGGACGCGCTGCCGATCGGCGCGCGGGTAGGCACCTCGTCGCTGCGCCGCCAGGCCCAGCTGCGCGCGCTGCGCCCCGACCTGGAGCTGCAGGACCTGCGCGGCAACGTCAACACGCGCCTGGCCAAGCTGGACAACGGCGGCTACGACGCGATCGTGCTGGCCGTGGCGGGGCTGGAGCGCCTCGGCCTGGGCAACCGCATCGTGGCGCGCCTGGCCGCACCGGCGTGGTTGCCGGCACCGGCGCAGGGCGCGGTCACGGTGGAATGCAATGGCGAGGATGCCGGTGTGATGGCGTTGTTCGCCGCGCTCGACGATGCCGACACGCGCGCGTGCGTGGAAGCCGAGCGCGCGATGAACCGCGCGCTGCATGGCAGTTGCCACGTGCCGGTCGCCGGCTTTGCGCAATGGGAAGGCGAGAATCTGTTTCTGCAGGGCCTGGTCGGCGGTGTCGCCGATGGCCGCATCGTGCGCGCGGAGGCGCGTGGCCCGGCCAGTGATCCGGAGACGCTGGGCCAGCGCGTGGCGCGCGGCCTGCTCGATGCCGGTGCCGGGGAACTGCTCGCGGTCTGAGGCGCGTAGTGCCGGCCGCTGGCCGGCAGTCCATGCTGCACAAGGTACGCGATGAGCCGGCCAGCGGCCGGCACTACATCACGACGGCGGGCGCACAGGCGCCCGCAGCGATTACTTGAACTTGTAGACCACGTTCATGGTGGTCAGCGTGTCGGTCTTGCGCTTGTCATCGGCGACGTCGCTGTTGTGGCGCGCCTGCCAGCCGGCCTTCAGCGCCAGATGTTCGTTCATGCTCACCGACACGCCGAAATCGTTCTGCGCGAAGGTGTTGTACGAGCCCGATTCGACCAGCAGCGTGTTCACCAGGTCGGTGTTCGGGGTCAGCGTGTACTTGAGATCGAACAGGCCGCGGCCGATCAGGCCGGTGCGGGTCGCGTCGTCTTCGGTGTTGTGGGTGCGGCGCACACCGGGGCCGATCTGCGCATCCATGTAGAAGCGCTCGGCATCGATGATCCGGGTGCCGTAGCCCAGACCGAACGAGCTCTGGCGGTCGTAGGTGGCGAAATCGTCGCGCTCGTAACGCACCGTGGCGGTGATCTGGCGGTGTTCGCCCAGCTGCAGCGCGCTGCCGGCACTGCCGGTGTAACGGTTGGCGGTGGTGTTGCGGCGGCGGATGGTGGTGCCGTCGTCGTTGGTATCGGTGTATTCCGAGCGCGAGCGCAGGCCGAACAGATCCATGCTGTGCACCCAGTCATCGTCGGTGTAGCGCAGGCGCAGACGACCGTTGAAGCTCTCGGTATTGCTGTTGCCGCGGGCCGAGGCAAAGCCCAGTTCACCGCCACTGCCGCTCCAGGGGGAGGTCATCGCCGCCAGTTCGGCAGCGTCCTGTGCATAAACCGCCGGGGCGCAGAGCAGCAGGGGAACAAGCAACGAAACGCGCAGGGACATCAACGGTTCTCCGTGATCGGACAAGGGGGAGGGACAACAAGGGGGGGATGATACTTGATGCGTTCAGCGTCACATTCGGCGACGGGCCCCGGCTTTAGGGCACGTTCGGCCTCGGCCCCTGTTCAGGGAATATCGATACGCAGAGAGGCGTCGTCGAAGCGCGAATAGGTCACGGTGATCCGGAACGGCTGCCCGTTGGTTTCACCCTTGCGCTCGATCTGCACCGGCAGGCCCTGTGCATTGACCCAGTACAGCAGGCCATCCGGCGCGGCGGTTGCATGGCGCACCTCGTATTTGTGCGCGCGCTGGCCACCGGCGCGGTCTTCGCCGAGGTCGCGCACCTGCAGCTGTGCCGGCTCCAGATCGGCCGGCAATGGATTGCGCCACTGGGCCAGCATCCCTTCGGGCACCGGGATCTGGCGTACTTCGCCGGCACGCTGCAGGAAGAACGTGCCGCCAATGATGGTCTGCGGGCCATCGTCGGTGATCAGCCGATAGCGGTCCGGGGCCACGTAGTCCATCTGCGCCTCCAGGGCGCGCGGGCCCTGCATCTTCATCACCGCGTGGAAGCTGTGCAGTTGGCCGAAGCGCTGGCTGGCGGCCAGCACGGTACCGACCGGGTCGGCCGCCGGTGCGGCCGCGGCAGGCACCGCAGCCGCGGGCGTTTCACTGCGTCCGCAGCCACTGAGCAGCAGGGCGGCGGCGGACAGGGCAAGGGCGGGCAACAGGCGCATGACGGGCGGCAGCAGGCGGTGGGGGCCCCACGATAGCCGAAGATGCAGCCGAAGCCGCCACAACGACGGCGACTCGGACATAATCGGGTCATGGACCGATATGAACGCATCAACGCCCTGCATCGCCTGCTCAAGTCCGCCCGTTACCCGGTAACGGTGGCGGCCCTGCAGGAAAAACTGGAGTGTTCCCGCGCGACTGTCTACCGCGACCTGGCCTTCCTGCGCGATGCGCTGATGGCCCCGGTGGAAGGCGACGGCGAGGCGGGCTTCCGTTACCAGGCCGACGAGAGCGACCGCTTCGAGCTGCCGGGCCTGTGGCTCAGCTCGGAAGAACTGCACGCGCTGCTGGCCTCCCAGCACCTGCTCTCGCGCACGGGGGGCGGCGTGCTGTCCTCGGTGCTGGCCCCGCTGCAGCAGCGGATTGAAGGCCTGCTGGCCGCACAGGCCGGCGTCTCGACCTGGCCGGTTGACCGGGTCCGGGTGATTCCGCACCGCGGCCGCAAGTTCGATGAAGCCAGCTTCCGCGCCGTCGCCTCGGCGGTACTGGAGCGCAAGCAGCTGGCCTTCGAGTACCGGGCCCGCTCCACCGATGAGGCCACCCAGCGCACCGTGTCGCCGCAGCGCATGACCCACTACCGCGACAACTGGTACCTGGATGCGTGGGATCACGGTCGCGAAGGCCTGCGCAGTTTCGCGGTGGACCGCATCTACAAGGCACGCGTGATCGATACCACCGCGCGCGATGTGGATGAGACCGAGCTGGACGAACAGCTGGGCGCCAGCTACGGCATCTTCTCCGGGCCGCCCAAGGGCTGGGCCACCATCGTGTTCAGTGCCAAGGCCGCACGCTGGGTGGCCGATGAGCATTGGCATTCCAAGCAGCAGGGCCGCTTCCTGCCCGATGGCCGCTATGAGTTGAAACTGCCTTACAGCGTCTCGCGCGAACTGCTGATGGACGTGCTGCACTACGGCTCGGACGCGGAAATCGTGGAGCCGGTGATGCTGCGCGAACAGGCCAAGGCGCTGCTGGCACTGGCACTGACCAGTTACGAGTAAGCCGGCCGGGCCGGCATCGGCTCATGCCGTGGGGTCATATGCCCCGGATTCCGCAAGGGCCGGGGCGTGCGGTATCGTGGGGCGTTGCTGCCCTTATGGATCCCGCTGCCCCCATGAAAAAGTACCTGCTGCTCCCGTTGCTCGCCGCCTCGCTGGCCCTGGCTGCCTGCGGCAAGCCGGCCAACGATTCCAAGAAGCTGGTGGTTGCCGCCACCGCGGTGCCGCACGCCGAGATCCTCGCCGTGGTCAAGCCGATCCTGGAAAAGGAAGGCCTGACCCTGGATGTGCGCGTCTTCAATGACTACGTGCAGCCCAACGACCAGCTGGTGCAGAAGCAGGTTGACGTGAACTACTTCCAGACCGAGCCCTATCTGGACGCCTACAACCGGGACCGCAAGACCGACCTGGTCAAGGTGATCGGCGTGCATATCGAGCCCTTCGGTGCGTACTCGCGTCGTTTCAAATCGCTTGATGCGCTGCCCAACGGTGCCGACGTGGTGATCCCCAACGACCCGAGCAACAACAGCCGCGCGCTGATCCTGCTGCACAAGGCTGGCGTGATCACGCTCAAGGACCCGACCAATGCGTTGGCGACCCAGCGCGACATCATCGCCAACCCGAAGCAGCTCAAGTTCCGCGAGCTGGATTCGGCGATGCTGCCGCGCGTGCTGGACCAGGTCGATCTGGCCCTGATCAACACCAATTACGCGCTGGATGCCGGGCTCAACCCGACCCAGGATGCGCTGGCGATCGAAAGCAAGGATTCGCCGTACGTGAACTTCCTCGTCGCCCGCCCGGACAACAAGGACGATGCCCGCGTGCAGCAGCTGGCCAAGGCCCTGACCGGCCCGGAAGTGAAGGCTTTCATCGCCGAGAAGTACAAGGGTGCGGTCCTCCCGGCATTCTGACCGGCACCCACGGTAGAACCACGCCATGCGTGGCTGGCCGCACCCGCGCGGCAATGATCGCCGACGCGGGCCTCACCCCACGCGGAAGCCCATCGTCGCCTCCACCGCCTGCTGCCAGCCGCTGTACAGCGCCTCGCGCTGATCCACCGGCATCTGCGGGGTGAAGCGGCGGTCCACCGCCCATTGCTCGGCGATCTCCGCCCGGCTGCGCCAGAACCCGGTGGCCAGCCCGGCCAGATAGGCCGCGCCCAGCGCGGTGGTTTCGGCCACCTGCGGGCGCAGCACCGGCACGCCCAGGATGTCGCTCTGGAACTGCGCCATGAAGTCATTGGCGATCGCACCGCCATCGGCGCGCAGTTCCTTCAGCTCGATCCCCGCATCGGCCTGCATCGCCGCCAGCACGTCGCGGGTCTGGTACGCCATCGATTCCACCGCCGCGCGGATGAAGTGCTCCTTGGTGGTGCCGCGGGTCAGCCCGAACATCGCGCCGCGCACATCGCTGCGCCAGTACGGCGCCCCAAGCCCCACGAACGCGGGTACCAGGTACACGCCGCCATTGTCCGCGGCACGCTCGGCATAGGCCTGGCAATCGCTGGATTTGCCGAACATCCGCAGCCCGTCGCGCAGCCATTGCACCACCGAGCCGGCGACGAAGATCGAGCCCTCCAGTGCGTACTCCACACGTCCATCAATGCCCCACGCGATGGTGGTCAGCAGGCCGTTCTCGGATACCACTGCCTTCTCGCCGGTGTTCATCAGCATGAAACAGCCGGTGCCGTAGGTGTTCTTGGCCATGCCCGGCTCGAAGCAGGCCTGGCCGAACAGCGCGGCCTGCTGGTCGCCGGCGATGCCGGCAATGGGCAGGTGCTGGTCGAAGAAGAACTGCGCCTGGGTGGTGGCATACACCTCGCTGGAACTGCGCACCTGCGGCAGCATCGCGCGCGGGATGTTGAACAGCGCCAGCAGTTCATCGTCCCACTGCAGCGCATGGATATCGAACAGCAGCGTGCGCGCGGCATTGGTGACATCGGTGACGTGCGCCTGGCCGCCACTGAGGTTCCAGATCAACCAGCTGTCGATGGTGCCGAACAGCAGCTCGCCGCGTTCAGCACGTGCCTGTGCGCAATCGACGTGATCGAGGATCCAGCGGATCTTGGTCGCGGAAAAATAGGCATCGATCAACAGCCCCGTCTTGCGCCGGATCAGCGGCTCGTGGCCATCGGCCTTGAGCTGTTCGCAGATCGCATGGCTCTGCCGCGACTGCCACACCACGGCGTTGTGGATCGGCTGCCCGGTAGCCTTGTCCCAGACCACCGTGGTCTCGCGCTGGTTGGTGATGCCGATGCCGGCGATCGTGCGCGGGTCCACCTGGTAGCGGTTCAACAGCTCGGTGATCGTGGTGTAGACACTGGTCAGGATCTCGCGCGGGTCATGCTCCACCCAGCCCGGCTGCGGGAAGATCTGGGTGAACTCGCGTTGCGCGCTGCCGGCGATGCGCCCGGCATGATCGAACAGGATGGCGCGCGAACTGGTCGTGCCCTGGTCGATGGCGAGCACGTAGTGCTTGTCCATGGTCTGCTCCGTGGAAATCGATGCCGTGAGGCGTGACAGGCGTACAGCCTACGGCATCGAAACACGCGCCTGCAGGCTGGCGGCCAGCGCTTCTCGCTGTGCCGCGCCCACGCGCAAGCCCAGGTGGCTTCGGCGCCACAGCACGTCGTCAGCGGTGCGGGCCCATTCGTGCGCGATGAGGTAGTCCAGTTCGCGGTCGTAGAGGCCGCCGCCGTGGTCCTGGCCCAGCGCGTCGAGTGTCTGTGCGCCGGCGAGCAGCCCGACCGCACGGGTGCCGTAGCTGCGGGCCAGGCGCTGCAGCAGGGCAGGGGGCAGGCGAGGGTGGTCACGCTGCAGCGCTTCGGCCACCTCTATGGCGGTGCCGCCATCGCCCCCCGGCAACGGTGGCCCACCGGCAGTCCACGCCGCGCCCATCTCCGGCAGCGCGGGTGCGAGCCGCCCCAGCGCGTCCTCGGCCAGTGCGCGGTAGGTGGTCAGCTTGCCGCCCAGCACGCTCAGCAGCGGCGCGCCGGCCGTATCCACCGCCAGCCGGTAGTCGCGCGTGACCCGCGATGCATCGCGGTGATGATCGGCCAACAGGGGGCGCACCCCGCTGTAGCGCCAGACGATGTCCTCGGCGCGCACCGGAACGCGCACGAACCGGTTCACCGCCTCGAGCAGATAGGCCTGTTCGTCGGCGCGGGGCTGCACCTGCGCCGGGTCGCCGTCGTAGTCGGTATCGGTGGTGCCGATCAGGGTGAAGTCCTGTTCGAACGGAATCGCGAACACCACCCGCTGGTCGGGTTGCTGGAACAGGTACGCACTGTCATGGGCGAACAGGCGCGGCACCACCAGGTGGCTGCCCTGCACCAGCCGCACTCCCAACGGGGCATCGAGTCCGGCCCGTTCCAGCACAGTGCCGGCCCACGGCCCACTGGCATTGACCACGCAGCGCGCGCGGAGGCGCTGCACGTCGCCGTTGGCGGTGCGCAGTACGGCCCACCAGTGATCGTGGTGGCGGATCAATTGTTCGCAGCGGGTGCGTGTGCGGATGTCGGCGCCGCGCTCATGCGCATCGAGCGCGTTGAGCACCACCAGCCGGGCATCGTTGACGCGTGCATCGGCGTAGGTGAAGCCGGTCCGGTAGGCGGGCTGCAATGCAGCGCCGCTCGGATCGCGCTGCAGGTCGATGCGCTGCGAGCGCGGAAAATGGGGAGTGGCATGGCCAAGGTGGTCGTAGAGCCACAGGCCCGTGCGCAGCATCCACGCCGGGCGCAGATGGCGCGCATGCGGCAGCACGAAGCGGGTCGGGGCGATCAGATGCGGCGCAAGCTGGCGCAGCGTTTCGCGTTCGTTGAGCGCCTTGCGTACCAGCGCGAACTCGCCCTGCTGCAGGTAGCGCAGGCCGCCATGGATCAGCTTGGTGCTGGCGCTGGAAGTGTGCGCGGCCAAGTCATCCTGCTCGCACAGGCAGACCGACAGGCCGCGTCCTGCTGCGTCGCGGGCGATGCCGGCGCCGTTGATGCCCCCGCCCACCACCAGCACGTCGAAGGATTCGCTCATCGGCTCCCCGGGGCGGACCGGTCCGGTCCATCGTCACCCCAGTGTCGGCCACCGGCCGGCAACGCCCGATGAAAGTTTCAGGCCCCACGTTGCAGGCCCCACAACGACAACGGGCCCGCGAGGGGCCCGTTGTACGTATTGCGTGGAAGTGGAACGGCGTGCTTAGAAGCGCGCGCCGATGCCGAAGCCCACGGTCCACGGATCCAGCTTGGCCTTGTCGCCGGTGCCTTCACCGTTGACGGTCAGCTCCGGGCGCGAATGCATGTAGCGGGCATCGGCACGGGCGAACCAGGTGCTGTTGATGTTCATGTCCACGCCGACGGTGCCGATCGCGCCCTTGGCGGTCTTGACGCCGATATGGCCGATGTCGCTGGCGAGGTCTTCATTGCTGAAGTTGGACTCGTAGTAACCGGCGCCCACGAACGGACGGAACACGTTGTCGGCCTGGCCGAAGTGGTACTGGCCGCTCAGCGCGATCGGCTGCTGCTCGACGGTGCCCAGGCGGGCGCCATCGGTGCCGCGCACGCGGTGATCGAACTTGTCGGCTGCGCCCCACAGTTCCACGGCCCAGTTGTCGTTGATGTAGTAGCTGAAGCTCAGGGTCGGGGCCGGGCCGCCGTCCACCTTGCGCACGCCATCGAGCGGATCGTTCTTGGGCTGCAGCAGCGACACGCCGCCGACCACGGCGAAGTGCTTGCCAGAAGCGGTATCAACAGTGCTGTCCTGCGCGAAAGCAGCCGGCGCAAAAGCAAGAGCAGTCAGGGTAGCCAGGGTCAGGGTACGGATGGAGCGCATGGGGGAATCTCCTCAGGATGTTTTTGTTCTGGGCCCCGGTGTTGTGGGGCGAGGCAACCGTAGTCCCCGCAATATGAATCGCATCCGACGCACGTTAAAATTTAGTTGTTTCCATTCAGCGATCAGTGCGAAACCGCTGCATTTACGGGCGATGATGCGATGCCTGACATTCATTCATCTGGTGATGGTGTGATGGAAACCACAACGTGCATCGGCCTCCCTGCGCAGCTGGACGTCGACTGCCGCGTGCTGGTACTCGGTTCGATGCCGGGTGTCGCATCGCTGCAGGCGGGGCAGTACTACGCCCATCCGCGCAATCGTTTCTGGCCGCTGATGGGCGTGCTGTGCGGGATCGACGCGGCGCTTCCTTATCCGGATCGCGTGCGCGCATTGAACGCGCGCGGTGTGGGCGTGTGGGATGTGATCGGGCAGTGCGAGCGACGCGGCAGCCTGGATGCGTCGATCGTGCGCGGCAGTGAAGTGCCCAATGCGCTTGGGGTACTGATCGACGGATGGCCTGCGCTGCGCGCGATCGCCTGCAATGGCGGCACCGCGTACCGGGCGTTCCAGCGTTTCATCGTGCCGGCGCTGCTTGATGCGGCGCACGAGGTGCCGGTCTGGTCGCTGCCCTCCACCAGCCCGGCGAACGCGGCGTGGCCGTTGCCTCGGCTGGTGGAGGCATGGCAGCCGCTGGCCGATGCCATCCGGCGCTGAGGCGGGGACAGCGCCGGACAATACGGTACCGACTGGAAAATTCCACTTTGCACTGTGCCAAGCCCAATCCGGCCAAAGCAGATGCCTGCAACAGCCTGTCCCGGGACAGCGGCGCTGAAAATTCGCCAAGCTGGTTGGCGCTGGCGCGCGAAGCCCCCACAATAGGCGATTCCCTACACCAGATTGCCGGAGTTTTCCCCATGGCCGAAATCAAGGAAGCACTTGTCCCCGATATCGGTGACTACAGCGATATCCCGGTAATCGAGGTGCTGGTCGCCGTTGGAGATACCGTCAAGAAAGACCAGGGTCTGGTGACGCTGGAATCGGACAAGGCCACGATGGAAGTGCCGTCCTCGGTGGCCGGTATCGTCAAGGAAATCAAGGTCAAGATCGGCGACAACCTCTCCGAGGGCAAGCTTGTGGCCCTGATCGAAGTCAGCGAAGCCGCCGCTGCGCCGGCCGCTGCTGCTGCCCCGGCCCCCGCTGCCAAGGCCGAAGCCGCCGAGACCGCGACCAAGGTCGAGCCGGTCGCCACCCAGGCCGAGCCGGACAAGCTGGCCGCCCGTGATATCGAGCAGTCCGCTGCCAAGCCGACCCAGCCGGCCCCGGCCGCCGCTGCCCCGTCGGGTGGCTCGCCGACCAGCCCGCCGGTGGCCTTCAACGCCGACAGCGTGCTGCCGCAGAAGGTGCCCTACGCTTCGCCGGCCGTGCGCGTGTTCGCCCGCGAGCTGGGCGTGGACCTGAACCAGCTGAGCGGCACCGAGAAGGGGGGCCGCATCACCAAGTCCGACGTGCAGAAGTTCGTCAAGTCGGCCCTGGCCGGCGGCGGCGCTGCCACCGGCGGTACTGTGGCGGCCGGTGGCGGTCTGAACCTGCTGCCCTGGCCGAAGGTCGACTTCAGCAAGTTCGGTGAGGTCGAGGTCCAGCCGCTGTCCCGGATCAAGAAGATCTCGGGCGCGAACCTGGCCCGCAACTGGGCGATGATTCCGCATGTCACCCAGTTCGAGCAGGCCGACATCACCGAGCTGGAAGCCCTGCGCGTGGCGCTGAACAAGGAAAACGAGAAGGCCGGCATCAAGCTGACCATGCTCGCCTTCCTGGTCAAGGCCAGCGCCGCGGCGCTGAAGAAGTTCCCGGAGTTCAACGCCTCGCTGGATGCCAGCGGCGAGAACCTGACCCTGAAGAAGTACTTCAACATCGGTTTCGCGGCCGATACGCCGAGCGGCCTGGTCGTGCCGGTGATCCGCGACGTCGACAAGAAGGGTGTGGTGCAGATCGCGCAGGAATCCGGCGAACTGGCCAAGAAGGCCCGCGACGGCAAGCTCGGCCCGGCCGACATGAGCGGTGGCTGCTTCTCGATCAGCTCGCTGGGCGGCATCGGTGGCACGGCATTCACCCCGATCGTCAATGCACCGGAAGTGGCCATCCTGGGCGTGTCCAAGTCGTCGATCCAGCCGGTCTGGAATGGCAAGGAGTTCGCCCCGAAGCTGATGCTGCCGTTGTCGCTGAGCTATGACCACCGCGTCATCGACGGCGCGCTGGCCGCCCGCTTCACCACCTACCTCTCGCAGGTGTTGGCCGACATGCGGCGCGTCCTGCTGTGAAGCAGGGCCTGGTCCTGGCCGGGCTGCTGATGGCGCTGCCGATGGCGCAGGCGGGCGCGCGCGAATGCGCGTCCGACCTGGGCCATGGCTGGCCACCGGCGGTCGGCAACTATGGCCAGGCGGTGGAAACCCTGTTCGATGGCACGGTGCAGCCTGCGCTGTCACTGGTGAGCCTGCCCAAGAGTGGCGTGGAGACCGGCGTCGCCTTGCTGCCCGGCTCCCAGGACCAGGCATGGACCCTGCGCTACAGCCGGGCCGACAAGCGCGTCTACACCTGGAACAGCGGCGCCCGCCAGGGCGGTGTGGAACTGCGTGTGGACCAGGCCCCGGACCAGTACCAGGTCAGCATCCCGGCGCCGTTGGCGCAGCGGATGCTGCACAGCTGGCAGGCCGCGCTGGCCGCGCAGGTGCCGGGCGACCGCAAGGCGCCGGTGCTGGACGGTGACGTGCTGTCCTTCACCGTGGATGGCCAGCGTTACAGCGGCACCCGGCCGGCGTGCGGCGCGGGCCGGCTGATGATGAAACAGGTGGCGCTGCTGATCGAAGCCAGCGACACCAAGGAAAAGAAGCTCGACCGTCGCTGGAAAGATCTGGACGAGTCGCTCGACGAACTGCAGCAACTGCTCGGCGGCAAGGCCGGCTGAGCACCAGGAGAACACGAATGGCCGCAATTGAAATCAAGGTTCCTGACATCGGCGATTACAGCGGTGTCCCGGTGATCGAACTGCTGGTCGCCGTGGGTGACACGGTGAAGAAGGACCAGGGTCTGGTCACGCTGGAATCGGACAAGGCAACGCTGGAAGTGCCGTCCTCGGCCGCCGGTGTGGTCAAGGAAATCAAGGTCAAGCTCGGCGACAACCTCTCCGAAGGCGACGTCGTGCTGCTGCTGGAAGCCGAAGGCGAGGCCGCCGCGCCTGCCGCGCCGGCCAAGGCGGAGGCGCCGAAGGCCGAGGCTGCCCCGGCCAGCAAGCCGCCGGTGACCCCGTCGCACCGCGCCCCGGCCGAACCGGCCGCGCCGCAGCCGGCGCTGTCGTCGGGCAAGCCGGCCGATATCGAGTGCAAGATGGTGGTGCTGGGCGCAGGCCCGGGCGGTTACACCGCTGCCTTCCGTTCGGCCGACCTGGGCGTGGACACCGTGCTGGTCGAGCGTTACGCCAGCCTCGGCGGCGTATGCCTCAACGTGGGCTGCATCCCGTCCAAGGCGCTGCTGCACGCCGCCGCGGTGATCGATGAAGTCGCCCACGCCGGTGATTTCGGCGTGGAGTTCGGCAAGCCGACCATCACCCTGGACAAGCTGCGCGGCTACAAGGAAAAGGTGGTCACCCAGCTGACCAAGGGCCTGGCCGGCATGGCCAAGCAGCGCAAGGTGCGCACCGTGCAGGGCCTGGCCAGGTTCGTCTCGGCCAATGAGCTGGAGATCGTCGGCGACGACGGCAAGACCCAGCTGCTGCGCTTCGAGCAGTGCATCATCGCGGCCGGTTCGCAGGCGGTGAAGCTGCCGAACTTCCCGTGGGACGACACGCGCGTCATGGATTCCACCGATGCGCTGGAACTGGCCGACGTGCCGGGTTCGCTGCTGGTGGTCGGTGGCGGCATCATCGGCCTGGAAATGGCGACGGTGTATGCGGCGCTGGGCAGCAAGGTGACCGTGGTCGAGTTCATGGAGCAGCTGATGCCGGGCGCTGACAAGGACCTGGTCAAGCCGCTGGCCGATCGCCTGAAGAAGCAGGGCGTCGAGGTCCACCTGAAGACCAAGGCGACCGACGTCAAGGCCGAGAAGGCCGGTATCACCGTGTCCTTCGAAGCGGCCGTGGAAGGCGAAAAGCCGGGTCTGGACGCGACCACCTTCGACCGCGTGCTGGTCGCGGTGGGCCGCTCGCCGAACGGCAAGAAGATCGATGCCGAGAAGGCTGGCGTGCAGGTCACCGACCGTGGCTTCATCCCGGCCGACCGCCAGATGCGCACCAATGTGCCGCACATCTTTGCGATCGGCGACATCGTCGGCAACCCGATGCTGGCCCACAAGGCCACGCACGAGGGCAAGCTGGCTGCGGAAGTGGCCGCCGGCGAGAAGAAGGAGTGGGTGGCGCGCGTGATTCCGTCGGTGGCTTACACCAATCCGGAAATCGCGTGGGTCGGCGTGACCGAAACCGAAGCCAAGGCCAAGGGCCTGAAGGTCGGCGTGGCCAAGTTCCCGTGGGCCGCCAGCGGCCGCGCGATCGGCATCGGTCGTACCGAGGGCTTCACCAAGCTGATCTTCGACGAAGAGACCCACCGCATCATCGGTGGTGCGATCGTCGGCGTGCACGCGGGTGATCTGCTGGCCGAGATCGGCCTGGCGATCGAGATGGGTGCGGAGGCCGAAGACATCGGCCACACCATCCACGCCCATCCGACGCTGAGCGAATCGGTGGCGATGGCCGCGGAAATCTACGACGGCACGATCACCGATCTGTACATGCCGAAGAAGAAATAATCGGTCGATCACCGCCCTGGGTGGTGACGCCGGTTTAACGAAAAACCCCGGTGAACGCCGGGGTTTTTTGTTGCTGACCTCCCGGCGGCCACCGGAGGTCTGTCGAGGCGGGCACGGATACCCTGTGGGGCGAAATCAAGGAGGAGGTGGCGGCCACAGGCCGTCGCCGGGGGACATTCGCACGACAGGGTGTCCGTGCCCGACCCCCAAACAACCCGCAGTTGCTCCCCAAAACAAAGCGCACAAAAAAAACGCGGCCCCCGATATTTCGGAGGCCGCGCTTGGAGAGAGGTAGTGCGAAGGGCTTAGAAGACGAAGCTGACGCCAGCCACCGGACCCTTGAACTCCTGCTTCAGACCGATCGTGCCATCGCTGCCGCTCTGGTCCACGTCCAGCTTGAACCAGTCGTAGCCGGCGAACACGCCGAAGTTCTTGGTGAAGCGGTAATCGACGATCGCATTGGCGCGGCTCAGGTCGCCGTCGTAATCGTCGAAGTTGCCCCACTTGGTGTTCAGGTACTGGCCCTGGAAGGTGATCATCCACTTCTCGGACGGCGTGAAGCTCAAGCGTGCACCGACCACCGGCGCCACACCGTCGGCCTTCTCGTCCAGGAACTCGCCCTGGTACAGGTCGCCGACATCGGCGTAGGCCTTGGTGCTGACCTTGGCGTACTCGGCACCCAGCTGCAGGCCGAGGTCGAACTTCTCGGTGTCCACCACCGAGTAGTCATACACCAGGCTGGCGACCTGGTACTTCAGCTCACCCTTGATGAAGCTGCCGGCCGGCACAGTGGTATCGCCGAAGCTGACACCCTGATCGAGGGTCTCGCGGCGATCCTTGTCGTACTTGAAGTAGTTGAACAGCAGGCGCTGGCGGTTGCTGATACGGAACATGCCGTCAATGCGCGGCTCCCATTCCTTGCCACCGAGGCCGAAATCTTCGGAGAAGCCAACGTCCTGACCCGCGATGTTGGTGTTGCCACGGATCGTGTTGTCCGAATCGATCTGCATCGCACCCAGGCGCAGGGCGAAGCGGTCATCGCCTTCGGCGGCGTGGGACGGAGCGGCGTAGGAGAGTGCGGCCAGAGCGACTGGCACGGCAAGCAGGGAGAGCATCGGGCGCATCGGGGGTCCTTGCGGTGGTTCTAGTGATGTGCCGTCACATTGCCCACTGCGACGTCCACCATTCGTGAAGGTATGGTGGACGCAGTGTGTACCGTTCATGCAGACAGAGGGCACACAGGTCTGCCCCGTGGCCGTTTTCGGATGGAATCACCGTTCACGACCGGCCGCGCTGGGCCTGATTCTGGATCACACAGGCAGCACCGCAAAAAGAGGGTGGCCCCGGAGAGGGCTTCGGGGCCACCCTGTACTGGCCTGCGCGCGGGACGCCGACGAGGATTCAACGGCAGGCTGATGGGTCTGACCCGGGTGCGCGACCAAAGTTCAACATGTTGCACTGCCGCATCGGGCGCCTCTTTGCGCAGTGGGATTGGCCCGAGGGTGGAACAGGTTTCCACAACCCCCCAACGGCGGGCTTACATCCGGGATGAACAGGCAGCGGTTGTCTCTCAAATTGTCCCATTGCTATAATTTGGCGGCTCGACGAGGCGCTGGCTTGCTGCCTCGGCCTTTCCTACTCACAACCATGCAGGACATTCACGTGCTGAACTCCGTTGACGCGGGTCGGCGACTGATGCTGCGCGCAGCGGTTTACCCGCTGGCTGCAGTGGCTGTCCTGGCTCTTGCCCTGCTGCTGTGGGGAGGCCCGAAGGCCGCTCTGGGGGCGCTGCTCTCCGGTGTGGCGGTTTCTGCAGCCGGCTGGGTCGCCGCGCGGATGGCGCTGGGCGGCGGGGTGCAGGCGGCAGGTTCGGCGATGACCCGCCTGATCCTGGCGGTGGTGGCAAAGTGGGTGCTCGTATTCGGCGTCCTGATGGTGGGGTTCCTGGTCTTCAAGCTGCCTGCACTGGCGCTGCTGGCCGGTATCGCCGTCGGGTTGATGTTCCAGGTCCTGGCTCTGGCCAGGCGCTGATCCAATTTATTTAACTCAAGGTTCCGGACACATGGCAGGCGAGGCGCTAACTCCCACCTCCTACATCCAACATCACCTGCAGAATCTTGTGGTGATGCGTGACAGCCCGTGGGCGTTGCATCTGGATACTATCGCCACGTCGGTCCTGATGGGCCTGATCATGGTGTTCGCCTTCTGGATGGCCACGCGCAAAGCGACCGCAGGCGTCCCGGGCAAGTGGCAGGCGTTCATCGAGATCTGCCTGGAGTTCGTTGACCGCCAGGCCAAGGACACCTACCACGGCACCAGCAAGCTGGTGACCCCGATCGCGATCACCATCTTCTTCTGGATCCTCTTGATGAACCTCATCAAGATGATTCCTGCGGATTTCATCGGCTACCCGATGAATGCCTTCACCCAGTGGGTGGCCGGCATGATGGGCGCCGCCCATCCGCATGATTACGCGTTCTGGAAGCCGGTTCCCACCGCCGACGTCAATGCCACCCTGGGCATGTCGATCAGCGTGTTCTTCCTGATGCTGTTCTTCGCGCTGCGCTCCAAGGGCCTGGGTGGCTTCACCAAGGAATTCCTGACCGCGCCGTTCGGCAAGTGGATGCTCCCGTTCAACCTGATCCTCAACATCGTCGAGTGGCTGAGCAAGCCGATTTCGCTGGCGATGCGACTGTTCGGCAACATGTTCGGCGGTGAGATCGTCTTCCTGCTGATCTGGGTGCTGGGCGGTGCGGGTATCGCCGGTGCCATCGCAGGCGGTGCATTCGGCTTGGGCTGGATGCTGTTCCACCTGCTGGTGATTCCGCTGCAGGCGTTCATCTTCATGATGTTGTCCATCGTGTACCTGAGCCTGTCGGAAGACGCTCACTGAGTTTCGCTTCACCCTTCATCCGTTTGTTTCTAAACCCTTAGTTATCCAAAGTTCCAGGAGAAAACCATGTACTTCGCCGTCCTGACCAACCTCGCCCAAGTCCAGAGCTCCACCGTCCTCGCCGTCGGCATCATGATCGGCCTGGCCGCGCTGGGTGCCGGTCTCGGTCTGGCCATCATGTCCGGTAAGTTCCTGGAATCGGCCGCGCGCCAGCCGGAACTGATTCCGGTGCTGCAGGTCCGCATGTTCATCACCGCCGGCCTGATCGATGCCGCGTTCATCATCTCGGTCGCCGTCGGCCTGCTGCTGGCCTTTGCCAACCCGACCATCGGCGAGTTCGTTGCACGTCTGCCGGCCGTTGCGGGCTGATCCAGCGAAAGCGAAACGATCAGGCGCCTTGTGCGCCTGATCGCGGATGAAGGACGGCTGCGCCGCTTCGGGCGGCGCAACCACCCCATCACCCCAGATTGAGCGAACCCCATGGATATCGGTTTTACCCTCGTTGCCCAGGCACTGGCGTTTGCCGGACTGATCTGGATCATCGCGACCAAGATCTGGCCGCCGTTGATGAACGCCATCGAAGAGCGTCAGCAGAAGATCGCTGAAGGCCTTGCCGCTGCTGACCGCAGCCAGAAAGACCTGGCCCAGGCCCAGGAAAAGGTCAACGATGCACTGAAGGATGCGCGCACCAAGGCCAACGAGATCATCGATCAGGCCCATGCACGCGCCAACCAGATCGTTGATGCCGCCAAGAATGAAGCCATCGTCGAAGCCAACCGCCAGAAAGATCTGGCCTACGCCGAGATCGACGCTGCCGCCAACCGTGCCCGTGAAGATCTGCGCAAGCAGGTGTCCGCGCTGGCCGTAAGCGGTGCCGAAAAGCTGCTCAAGCGCGAAATCGACGCCAACGCCCACAAGGCGCTGCTCGACGAGCTGGCCTCGGAGATCTGATCGATGAGCCAGGCCCTCACGCTTGCACGCCCGTATGCCCGCGCCGCGTTCGCGACCGCGCGCGACGAAGGCACGTTCGCGCCGTGGTCGGACGCGCTTGCGTTCTCCGCCCACGTAGCTGCCGACCCGCGCGTGGCGGCCTTGCTGTCGAACCCGGAACTGGATCGCGGCGATGCCGTCGCGATGCTGGTGCCGGAATCGTCCAGCGAGACCTTCGGTCGCTTCCTGGCCATCCTGGCCGATGCGCACCGTCTGCCGCTGCTGCCGGAAATCGCCGGCATGTACGACCAGCTGCGCGCTGAAGCCGAACACGTGGTCAAGGCCACGGTGACCTCGGCCACCGAATTGTCCGGCGCCGAACTGGACGCCATCAAGGCCGCGCTGCGCAAGCGCTTCGGCGCCGAGGTGGATGTGACGACCGCAGTGGATGCGTCGCTGATCGGCGGTGCCGTGATCGACGCCGGTGATGTGGTCATCGATGGCTCGCTCAAGGGCAAGCTGTCGCGCCTGCAGACCGCGCTCGCTAACTGAATTCATTTAACGTCCGGCGTGATCGCCGGCACTAGGACTTGACGATGGCAACCACGCTCAACCCCTCCGAAATCAGCGAACTGATCAAGAACCGCATCGAGAAGGTCAAGCTGGCCGCGGAATCGCGCAACGAAGGCACCGTGACCAGCGTGTCCGACGGCATCGTGCGCATCTTCGGTCTGGCCGACGTGATGCAGGGCGAAATGATCGAACTGCCGAACAACACCTTCGCACTGGCCCTGAACCTGGAGCGCGACTCGGTCGGCGCCGTGGTGCTGGGTGATTACCAGAACCTGCGCGAAGGCGACGTCGCCAAGACCACCGGTCGCATCCTGGAAGTGCCGGTCGGTCCGGAAATGCTGGGCCGCGTCGTGAACGCGCTCGGCGAGCCGATCGACGGCAAGGGCCCGATCGCGGCCAAGGCCACCGCGCCGGTGGAGCGCGTTGCGCCGGGCGTGATCTGGCGCAAGTCGGTCGACCAGCCGGTGCAGACCGGTTACAAGTCCGTCGACTCGATGATCCCGATCGGCCGCGGCCAGCGCGAGCTGGTCATCGGTGACCGCCAGACCGGCAAGACCGCCCTGGCCATCGATGCGGTGATCAACCAGAAAGAAACCGGCATCAAGTGCGTGTACGTCGCGATCGGCCAGAAGGCGTCGACCGTGGCCAACATCGTGCGCAAGCTGGAAGAGAACGGCGCCCTGGCGCACACCGTGGTGGTCGCTGCGACCGCGTCCGAATCGGCCGCGATGCAGTACATCAGCGCCTACTCGGGCTGCACCATGGGTGAGTACTTCATGGACCGCGGCGAAGACGCGCTGATCGTGTACGACGATCTGTCCAAGCAGGCCGTGGCCTACCGCCAGATCTCGCTGCTGCTGAAGCGTCCGCCGGGCCGTGAAGCCTACCCGGGTGACGTGTTCTACCTGCACTCCCGCCTGCTCGAGCGCGCTGCCCGCGTGTCCGAAGAGTATGTGGAAAAGTTCACCAACGGCGCCGTCAAGGGCAAGACCGGCTCGCTCACCGCGCTGCCGATCATCGAAACCCAGGCCGGTGACGTCTCGGCCTTCGTGCCGACCAACGTGATCTCCATCACCGACGGCCAGATCTTCCTGGAAACCGATCTGTTCAACTCGGGCATCCGCCCGGCCGTGAACGCCGGTATCTCGGTGTCGCGCGTCGGTGGTGCGGCCCAGACCAAGATCATCAAGAAGCTGTCCGGCGGCATCCGTATCTCGCTGGCCCAGTACCGTGAGCTGGCGGCGTTCGCGCAGTTCGCCTCGGACCTGGACGAAGCCACCCGCAAGCAGCTTGAGCGCGGTCAGCGCGTCACCGAGCTGATGAAGCAGAAGCAGTACGCCCCGATGTCCATCGCCAACCAGGCGCTGTCGATCTACGCCGTCAACGAGGGTTACCTCGACGACGTGCCGGTCAACAAGCTGCTGGCGCTGGAAGAAGGTCTGCATGCCCACTTCGCCAACACCCAGGGCGAGCTGATCAACAAGATCAACGCGACCGGCGGCTGGGACAACGATATCGAGGCTGCCTTCAAGAAGGGCATCACCGAGTTCAAGACCACCGGCAGCTGGTAAGCCGCATGTAGAGCGGGGCGTTGCCCCGCTTCACTGTGACAAAGCGGAGCACCCCTTCGCTCTACGGGAATAAGAGATGGCAAGCGGACGCGAAATCAAAACCAAGATCAAGAGCGTGCAGAACACCCGCAAGGTGACGCGTGCGCTCGAAATGGTCTCGGCCTCCAAAATCCGCAAGGCGCAGGAGCGGATGAAGACGTCGCGTCCGTATGCGCAGGCGATGAAGCAGGTGATCGGTCACCTGGCCCAGGCCAGCACCGATTACCAGCATCCGTTCCTGGTCCAGCGTGACGAGGTCAAGCGCGTCGGTTACATCGTGGTCTCGTCCGACCGCGGTCTGGCCGGCGGCCTGAACAACAACCTGTTCCGCAAGATGCTGGGCGAAGTGCGCCAGTGGCAGGACAAGGGTGCCGAGATCGATGTGGTCACCGTCGGCCAGAAGGCGTCGACCTTCTTCCGTCGCGTCAAGGTCAACATGGTCGGCACGGTCACCCACATGGGCGATGTGCCGCACCTGGAACAGCTGATCGGCGTGATCAAGGTGATGCTCGATGCATTCACCGACGGCAAGGTCGACCGCGTGTACCTGGTCTACAACCGCTTCATCAATACGATGACGCAGAAAGCCAGCTTCGATCAGCTGCTGCCGTTGCCGGCTGCTGAGAAGCAGGTCGCGCATCACGACTGGGACTACCTGTACGAACCCGACGCTGCGACCGTGCTCGAGCACGTGATGACGCGGTACGTCGAGTCGCTGGTGTACCAGGCGGTGCTGGAAAACGTCGCGTCCGAGCATGCAGCCCGCATGGTCGCGATGAAGTCGGCCAGTGACAACGCGAACAAGCTGATCGGAACCCTGCAGCTGGTCTACAACAAGGCCCGCCAGGCAGCGATCACCCAGGAAATCTCCGAAATCGTCGGCGGCGCGGCAGCAGTCTGACGCGCACAGTCAAAGCACACATTAGAGGATTGCAGCAATGAGTCAGGGCAAGATCGTTCAGATCATCGGCGCCGTCGTCGACGTCGAATTCCCCCGCGAGTCGGTGCCGAAGGTGTACCACGCGCTGAAGGTGGATAACACCGAAATCACGCTGGAAGTGCAGCAGCAGCTGGGTGACGGCGTGGTCCGTTGCATCGCGCTGGGCTCCACCGACGGCCTGAAGCGCAACCTGGTCGCCACCAACACCGAACGCGCCATCTCGGTGCCGGTCGGCGCAGGCACGCTGGGCCGCATCATGGACGTGCTGGGTCGCCCGATCGACGAAGCCGGTCCGGTCACCGCCAGCGACACCTGGGAAATCCATCGTGCCGCGCCGTCGTACGAAGACCAGTCCCCGGCCACCGAGCTGCTGGAAACCGGCATCAAGGTCATCGACCTGATGTGCCCGTTCGCCAAGGGCGGCAAGGTCGGCCTGTTCGGCGGCGCCGGCGTCGGCAAGACCGTCAACATGATGGAACTGATCAACAACATCGCCAAGGCGCACAGCGGTCTGTCCGTGTTCGCCGGCGTGGGTGAGCGTACCCGTGAGGGCAACGACTTCTACCACGAGATGAAGGACTCCAACGTCCTGGACAAGGTCGCGATGGTGTACGGCCAGATGAACGAGCCGCCGGGCAACCGTCTGCGCGTCGCCCTGACCGGCCTGACCATGGCCGAGTACTTCCGCGATGAGAAGGACGAAAACGGCAAGGGCAAGGACGTGCTGCTGTTCGTCGACAACATCTACCGCTACACCCTGGCCGGTACCGAAGTGTCGGCACTGCTGGGCCGTATGCCGTCGGCCGTGGGTTACCAGCCGACCCTGGCCGAGGAAATGGGCGTCCTGCAGGAGCGCATCACCTCCACCAAGAACGGCTCGATCACCTCGATCCAGGCCGTCTACGTGCCCGCCGATGACTTGACCGATCCGTCGCCGGCCACCACCTTCGCCCACTTGGATTCGACCGTGACCCTGTCGCGTTCGATCGCCTCGCTGGGTATCTACCCGGCCGTGGATCCGCTCGACTCGACCAGCCGCCAGATGGACCCGCTGGTCATCGGCCACGAGCATTACGACACCGCCCAGCGCGTCCAGCAGACCTTGCAGAAGTACAAGGAACTGAAGGACATCATCGCCATCCTGGGCATGGACGAACTGTCCGAAGAAGACAAGCAGGCCGTGACCCGCGCCCGCAAGATCGAGCGCTTCTTCAGCCAGCCGTTCCACGTGGCCGAAGTGTTCACCGGTTCGCCGGGCAAGTACGTGTCGCTGAAGGACACCATCCGTGGCTTCAAGGCCATCGTCGATGGCGAATACGACCACCTGCCGGAACAGGCGTTCTACATGGTCGGCAGCATCGAAGAAGCGGTCGAGAAGGCCAAGAAGATGGCTGAAAAGGCCTGATGCGGCGGGGACGGGCGAGATGCCCGTCCCGACCCGTCACACGGGGTGGGCGCACGCCCACCGCTGAGGACATCCTGCGGTGGGCGCGAGCCCACCCTAAAGCGAGAAGAGTTTCATGAGCACCATCCGTTGCGACATCGTCAGCGCCGAGCAGGAAATCTTCCGTGGTGAGGCGACCCTGGTCGTGGCCACCGGTGAGCTGGGTGAGCTGGGCATCGCGCCCAAGCATGCCCCGCTGATCACCCGCCTGAAGCCGGGCAAGGTGGTGGTGACCACGCCGAGCGGCGAGCAGATCGACTTCGCCATCTCCGGCGGCATTCTCGAAGTGCAGCCGCAGGTCGTGACCGTGCTGGCCGACACCGCGATCCGTGCCCAGGACATCGACGAAGCCTCGGTCCGCAAGGCCAAGGAAGAAGCCGAGCGCATCCTGGCCAACCGTGGTGAAGCAATGGAAGTGGCCGAAGCGCAGCAGCGCCTGGCGGAAGTGTCCGCCCAGCTGCAGGCGCTTGAGCGCCTGCGCAAGAACCTCAAGCACTAAGCGGGGCGGCGCGACGGCGCCATCCGCGAAGGGGAAAACGCCGGCTTGCCGGCGTTTTTTTTGCCTGCCTCCCGGTACGCCGGATCAGCGGAAGATCAGGGTCCGCATCAGCAGGAACGACAGACCGGCCAGTGCGCCTTCGACCAAGGGTTTGGCCAGCCACGCATAGCGTAGCCCCATGTGCTCGGCCGCCAGCGTCACCAGCAGCGTGCTGATCGCGGTCAGCACCGCCCACAGCAGCGCGAAGCGCACGAACCGCGGCCAGCCCAGACGGTGTTCACCATCGTGGGCGAACGTGTAGCGGCCGTTGAGCCAGAAGCCGAGCAGCATGCCGCTCACGCGCCCCAGCAGGTTGCCGGGTGCGGCTGGCATTCCCAATGCGGTGGCAGCCACGAACACGGCCCAGTCCAACACCAGCTGGATCAGGCCCACGACGAGATAGCGGCTGCCTTGGCGGAGGAGACTCACGTGCACTCCGGGTGCGGACAATCCCACATGTTAACGAGCGTCGCACTAGAATTCCCATCAACGATTCCCGGAACGTGATCTACCCATGACCCAGCCCCTGCACGTGATCATCCTGGCCGCCGGCGCCGGCAAGCGCATGAAGTCGGCCCTGCCCAAGGTGCTGCAGCCGATCGCCGGCCGCCCGATGCTCGCCCACGTCATCGACACCGCACGCCAGCTGCAGCCTGAAGCGATCCACGTGGTGTACGGCCATGGCGGCGAAGCGGTGCGCCAGGCATTCGCCGATCAGCCTGACCTGCGCTGGGCCGAGCAGGGCGAGCAGCTGGGCACCGGGCATGCCGTGCTGCAGGCCATGCCGGAAGTGCCGGATGCGGCAACCGTTCTGGTGTTGTACGGCGATGTGCCGTTGATCCGCGGCGAGACGCTGCGCCACCTGCTGTCGCAGCCGGGCCGCCTGGCCGTGCTGGTGGCCGAGGTGGCCGATCCGACCGGCTATGGCCGCATCGTGCGCAATGCCGAGGGCAAGGTCGGCGCGATCGTCGAACAGAAAGACGCCAGCGACGAACAGCGCAGCATCCGCACCATCAATACCGGCATCATCACCGCCGAATCCACGGCACTGCGCCGTTGGTTGTCCCAGCTCTCCAATGCGAACGCGCAGGGCGAGTACTACCTGACCGACATCTTTGCCGCGGCAGCCAGCGATTACACCCCGGCCGAGATGGCGTTCGTGCAGGATCCGCAGGACGCCGAGGGTGCCAACGACCCGTGGCAGCTGGCCCAGCTCGAACGCGCCTGGCAGCTGCGTGAAGTGCGTGCACTGTGCGCCCAGGGGGCGCGCGTACTGGACCCGGCACGGCTGGATATCCGTGGCACGGTGACCGTGGGCAGTGACGTGCAGATCGACGTCAACGTGATCCTGGAAGGTCGCGTGGTGCTGGGCGACGGCGTCAGCATCGGCGCGTTCACCCGGCTCAAGGATGTCAGCCTGGCCGCGGGCACCGTGGTCAAGCCGCACTGCGATCTGGACGGGGTGATCAGCGAAGGCGCGGCGGAGATCGGTCCGTTCGCCCGGCTGCGTCCGGGTACCGTCCTCGCGGAGGGCGCGCACGTCGGCAACTTCGTGGAAACCAAGAAGGTCGTGCTCGGCGCGGGCAGCAAGGCCAACCACCTCACCTACCTGGGTGATGCAGTGATCGGCAGCAAGGTCAACATCGGCGCGGGCACCATCACCTGCAACTACGACGGCGTAAACAAATCGCAGACGACCATCGGCGACCGTGCCTTCATCGGGTCCAACAGCTCGCTGGTCGCGCCGGTCGTGATCGGCGAGGGCGCCACGGTGGCGGCCGGCTCGGTGATCACCCGTGGCGCGCCGGCGGACAAGCTGACCGTCGCACGCACACGCCAGGAAACCATCGACGGCTGGAAGCGCCCCACGAAGAAGTAGTGCCGGCCAGCGGCCGGCGCTAGCGGGTGTCGGCAGGCAGGAACACCGCCACGCACAGGCCACCTTCGCGGCGGTTCTGCAATGAAATGCGGCCGCCGTGCGCTTCGACGATCTCGCGCGTCAGCGCCAGGCCGAGGCCGGTGCCGTTGCGCTTGGTGGAATAGAAGGGCATCAACGCGTTCTGCAGCACCGCTTCGTTCATGCCCTTGCCGCGGTCCAATACCTCCAGCCGCAGCCACTGCGGCAGGCGGGTCAGGCGCAGCTCGACATCCTCATTCGGTGGTTCGGCGTCAGCGCAGGCTTCATGCGCGTTCTTGAGCAGGTTCAACAGCGCCTGCCCGAGCTGGGCGATGTCCACCCGGCTGTGCAGATCATCGGGAATTCCGGCCATGCGGAACGGGATCTGGTGCTGAAGGCCGGTCAGGAACAGGTTCCACTGCACGGTCTGCAACTGCGGCTGCGGCAGCTTGGCGAAGCGCGCGTAGCCCCGGATGAACCCTTCCAGGTGGCGGGCGCGCTCTTCGATGGTAGTGAACACTTCTTCCAGCCGTTCCGTCTTGCCGCGCCGGACCAGCTCGCCACCGGAATGCGCCAACGAGGCGATCGGGGCCAGCGAATTGTTCAACTCGTGGCTGATCACCCGGATCACCTTCTTCCAGGTCTGCACTTCCTGACGGCGCAGCTCAGCGGTCAGCAGGCGGATCAACAGCAGGTCGTGCGGGCGGCCGTTGAGATGGAAGTTGCGGCGGGACAGGTGATAGATCTGCTCGTCGTCTTCATCACGTTCATCATCATTGTCCTGGCCTTCCCCGCGCACCGCGAACAGGCTGTCGCCCCCGCGGGCGATGGCATCGCGCAGCTCGATCGGCATCGTCGCCATGACGTCGTCCATGCGCTGGCCTTCCAGTTTCCAACCATTGTGCAGCAGCTTGCGCGCCGCCAGGTTGGAGAACACCACGCGCTGCACGCCGTCGCCCCCGTGCGCCAGCAACAGCATCGACACCGGCGTGTTCTGCACCATGGTGTCCAGCAGCAGCTCGCGCTGGACCAGGTCCTGGCGCTGCGCACGCAGCACATCGCCGAGTTCGCGGTGGGCCTGGACCAGATCGCCCAGCTCATCATTGGAGGGCCAATAAATGCCGAAGTTGTATTCGCCGTCGCGGTAGCTGCTGGTGGTGCCGGACAGGGCGCGCAGCAATGAGCGGATCGGCGCCGTCGCGCGGCGCAGGCTCCACCACATCAGCGCAAGCAGCACGACAACCGAGATGCACGTAACCGCCCAGCCATGGTCCAGCCAGAACGCCAGATACCACGGAAATGCAGCCGCCAGTGCTAGCACCGGCAGCAGGCGCAGGAACAGACGGAAGGTGAACGAGCGCCGCTTCATTCGCGCGGGATGCCGTAACGGTCCATGCGCCGATACAGCGCCTGGCGGCTGAGCCCGAGCTCGGCCGCCGTCTGGGCGATGATGCCGTGGTTGTGGGCCAGCGCGGTTTCGATGCGGCTGCGGTCCGGGTCCACGGTCGGGCTGGCCGCGCGCGGGGCCGCGGCGCGCGGCAGGTTGAGGTCGCCTGCCTCGATGCGCGGTCCGGTGGCGAACAGTTGGGCGCGCTGCAGCACGTTGCGCAGCTCGCGCACATTGCCCGGCCAGGGATGCCGCTGAAGCGCGGTGGCCGCAGCGGTGGACAGTGGCTTGCCACTGTCCAGGAAGCGTTCGGCCAGCGGCAGGATGTCGCCGGGCCGCTCGGCCAGCGGTGGCAGCGCCAGCTCGACGGTATTGAGGCGGTAGTAAAGATCCTCGCGGAACTGGCCATCGCGGATCATCGCGGGCAGATCGGCGTTGGTCGCACTGATGACGCGCACCTTGACCTGCCGCTCGCGGTTGGAGCCCAGCCGTTCGAAGCGGCCGGTTTCCAGCACGCGCAGCAGTTTCATCTGTCCACTGGCAGAGAGATTGCCGATCTCATCCAGGAACAGGGTGCCGCCATCGGCGGCCTCGAACTTGCCTTCGCGTGCCTTGTTGGCACCGGTGTAGGCACCGGCCTCGGCACCGAACAACTCCGCCTCGATCAGCTCGGACGGAATCGCGCCGCAGTTGAGCGCGACGAACGCTCCCTTGGCTACCAGCGAGTTGGCCTGGATGATCTCGGCGATCTTCTCCTTGCCTGCGCCGTTGGGGCCGGTGATCAGCACCGGCAGTGCCGAGCGTGCCACCTGGCAGGCCAGGTTGACCACACGCTCACTGGCCGGATCGGCCACCACGGCGCCGCGCAGATCGTAGCGGGCCTCCAGCGCCGAGCGATCCCGTTGCTCGCGGTCGCGGCGGCGGTCCAGTTCGCGGCGGGTTTCCGACAGCTCCAGCAGGTTGTTGACCGTGATCAGCAGCTTGCGGTCGTCCCATGGCTTGGCCAGGTAGTCCGCAGCGCCCGCCTTGACCAGATCGACCGCACTGCTCAGATGTGTCCAGGCGGTCAACAGGATCACCGGCAGATCCGGATGGCGCGCGCGGATCTGCTGGAACAATGCTTCGCCTTCTTCGCCGGAGGTGGTGTCTTCGGTGAAGTTCATGTCCTGGATCACCAGATCCACCGGCTGTTGTTCCAGGATCGCCAGCCCTTGTTCGGGCGAGATCGCATGCAGCGCCTCGATGTCGTGCAGCGAGAACAGCACGTCGAGGGCGGTGCCGACGCTGGCGTTGTCGTCAATGATCAGGATCGAGGGCATGCGTCAGCGTAGGGCCGGAAGTGGAATCAAGAGTACCGGAGCGCCGGGCCAAGGGGCAGATGGCCCGGCGCGCTTGGCTCAGTTGCCGGCGCCAGGCGCCTGGGGGATGGGCGGGGTCTGCACCGCCAGGACGTCGCTCCAGGCGGCGGTGTTGACATCGACGGTCACCTGGTTGCCCTTGCGCAGCACGACGACGGGCACCCGGGTGGCCTTGTTGCCGACCAGTGCATGGGTGAGGTCGGCCATGCGCCGGACGGGCTGGCCATCCACACGCAGAATCCGATCGCCGCTGCGCACGCCGAAATAGGTGCTTGGCTCGGTGGTGGTAACGCGCACGATGCCATCCCGTGCATCCACCACCAGGTGGTGGCTGTCATCGCGCCACTCCAGGCGCGCGGTATCGGTCTGGGTGGCGGCCAGCGCGGGAGCGCTGGCCAGCAGGAGGGAGAACAACAGGGTAGCGAGTTTGGTCTGGCGCATTTCAGGCACTCCGGGTGGCAACGGCAGGGGGGACGGCGGCGGCACGACGGGCCGGGCCGAAGACAGCGATCTGGCCGAGCAGCCACAGCAGCACCGCGCCGATCGGCAGGTAGCTGATGGGCATGCGCGGCAGCTCGTAGTTGTTCATCAGCCACAGGTTGATCGTGTAGGCCATCAACATGCCCAACACGATCCCCACGGTGGCCAACAGGAAGTTCTCGGTCTGGAAGTAGCGCAGGATCTGGCTGCGGGTTGCCCCCAGCGCACGGCGGATGCCGATCTGCTTGGTGCGCTGCTGCACCCAGAAGCTGGCCAGGCCGACGATGCCCAGTGCAGTGACGACCAGCAATGCCACGCACACGGTGATGAGCAGGCCGACCATGGCGCGGTCATTGGCGAAGTACTTGTTGCGTTGTTCCTCGTAGGTGTACTTGCCGTGCACCAGGCGGCTGGCGTCCACCCGCTCCAGGGCTGCGACGGCGGACTTGAGCACTTCGTCGCGGCGGGTTGGATCGGTGACACGCACCAGGTAGAAGCCCTCGTCATAGGTGGTCCGAAGCGGCAGCACGATCGAGAACTGCGTGTCACCATCACGTGCCGTCGGGCGAGCCAGCACCTTGACGATGCCGATGATGCGCAGCGGCATGGAGCCGCTGTAGATCGTCTTGCCCAGTGCATCGCCGCCGGGGAACATCTTGTCGGCAATTGCCTTGGTGACAACCACCGCCGAGCCCTTGTCCGCCGCGACTTCGTCGTTCTTGACCTCTTCCAGATCGCGATATTCATCGGGCTGGAAATCGCGACCGGCGATCAGCTCCACGCCCAGCGTATCCAGCGCACCTTCCCGGGCGAAGTACTGGGAGGAGCTCAGCGTTGGGCGCTCCTGATCGGGGACCAGGCCCAGGCTGGTATTCCAGGAGCTGTTGCGGAACGGGATCTGATTCAGCGTCACTGCGCTTTTGACGCCGGGAAGCGCGTGCAACGCCGCCAGATCCTCGCGGGTACGTGCCACGGCGTTGACCTGGGGGCCGATGCCGCCCAGCCTGACTTCGATCAGTTCGGTTTCGGCGATGCCGCTGGGCTGGTTGATCTTCTCGATGCGCTGACCAATAAGGAACAGCGCATTGCAGACGATGGCGCAGGTCAGGGCGATCTCCAGCACGATCAGTGCCGCGGCGGTCTTGTGCCGGCGCAGGGTGGAGAGGATGGGACGGATATCCATGGTGTGCTCCGGATCCTTACTGCGATTTGAGTTGGATGGCGGGCGTGACCTGCATGGCGCGCAGCGCCGGCAGGAATCCAGCCAGCAGGCTGGCGACCAGGGTCAGCGCGAAGGTCATCAGCAGCATCTGTCCATCCAGCGTGGCCAACTTGGCGTAGTCCACGGGTTGTTGGCGCACTGCATACAGCCCGACCATCGCCAGTACCAGGCCGAGCAGGCCCCCGGCCAGGCCGACCGTGCCGGCCTCGATCAACGATTGCAGGAAGATCTGGCCACGGCTGGCACCCAGCGCACGGCGTACCCCGATCTCACCACTGCGACGCAGGAATTTGGCCAGCAGCAGGCCCACCGTGTTGATCAGGCAGACCAGCAGGAAGCCCATCGCCAGCCACAACTGCAGGCGCACATCACCGGGGACGACCTTCTTGAAGTCCAGCCATTCCATGACATTGCGCAGGCGCACGTTGTTGGGTCGTTCAAAGCGACCGGCAGCACGCTGCTGATCGGAGTAGTTCTCCAGGTAGCGGCGGTACTCTGCGGCCTGGCCGGGGTTTTCCAGCTCCACCCAGTACTGGATCCAGGTGCAGCTTGCGCTGGGCCCGGTGGGATCGGTCTCGTTGCGACGACCGAAGCAGTCGATACTGCCGTTGCGGTCGAACTTCAACTCGATCGCCGTGGAGAACGGCAGGAAGACGTCCTCGCTGTCGCCGTAGCGACCGGTATACAGATCATAGAAGTGCGGATTGGGGTGCCAGTCGCCGAGCACGCCAACGACGGTCATGGTGTTGCCGTTGACGCGCACCGATTTGCCGACGCTGTTGGCGCCCTCGAACAGCTTCTGGTTGAGTGTCTTGGAAATCACCGCGACCCGGCCGCGACCTTCATCCTCAGTCTCCTTCCACCCTTGGCCGTACAGGAACGGGGTATCGAACATCGGGAAGAAATCGCTCGAGGTGTAGCGCGCATCGGTGCTGAACGGGCGCAGCGTGCTGCTGTCCGGCTCAATGGTGACGCCACCGCCGGTCATCATCGCCTGGCGCTTGGCATGCTTCTCACGAAGCAGCTTGTCCGCATCGAATCGGGTCAGCTGATCGGCGGGCTCTTCTCCGGGCTGATAACCGAGCAGGGGCTGTGGATCAACCAGGACGCTGAACAGCCGGTCGCTCTTCTGCGGAATCGGATCACCGGACAACACATGGAACACGGTCAGCGTGGTCATCGAAGCGCCGATACCCAGCGCGATGGCGATCACCATCAGCGCGGTCAGCACTTTGTTGCGCCGGAAGCTGCGCAGGGCCAGTCGGAAGTAGTAAGCAATCATGGCCGGCCTCAGTCGTTGGCGATGGCGGCGGCAACCGCGGGGCGCGGCGTGGCGAGCACCGGATCGCGCAGCAGGTCGGTGACCTGGCCATCGACGATGTGCACGTTGCGCTTGGCGCGCGCGGCCAGTTCCGGATCGTGGGTGACCATCACGATCGTGGTGCCCTTGGAATTGATCTCTTCCAGCAGCTCCATCACGCCCCGGGCCATCTGGCTGTCCAGGTTGCCGGTCGGTTCATCGGCCAGCAGCAGGCGCGGGCTGCCGGCCAGTGCACGTGCGATCGCGGCGCGCTGCTGCTGGCCACCGGACAGTTCGGCCGGGTAGTGCTTCATGCGCGAGGCCAGGCCCACCTGGCCAAGCGCGTGCTCGATGCGCTGCTTGCGTTCGGCCGCGGGCATGCCGCGGTAGCGCAGCGGCACATCGACGTTGTCGAACAGGTTCAGGTCGGAGATCAGGTTGAAGCCCTGGAAGATGAAGCCAATCTTCTGGTTGCGCAGGCGGCTGCGAGCGTCGTCACCGAGTTGGCTGACGTCCTGGCCATCGAGCAGATAGGTGCCGCTGGTGAAGGTCTCCAGCAGGCCGGCGATGTTGAGGAAGGTGGTCTTGCCCGAACCGGACGGACCGGTCACGGCGACGAACTCCCCTTCGCGGACATGCAGGTCCAGCGACCGCAGGGCATGGGTTTCCACCTGTTCGGTGCGGAAGACTTTGGCGACCGAGCGCATTTCAAGCATGGCTGTTTTCCTTTGAGGGTCGAGAAGATCGAAAGGGACTGAATCAGTTGATGGAGACGCGCTCGGCGTCGCCGAACAGATCACTGCCGGACACCACGACGCGATCGCCGGGCTGCAGGCCAGAGAGGATTTCCACTTCGCCCAAGCTGCTCACACCGAGCTTGACCGGGCGACGGACCGCACTGCTGCCGTCCATGACGTAGGCGTAGCCGTTGCCCTGTTCGACGAACGGGCCACGTTCGATCTTGAGTGCGTTGCGGCGGGTATCGAGCAGCACGCGTGCCTGCATCCGCTGGCTCTGGCGCAGGCCCTGTGGCTGCTTGTCAGCAAAGCGGATGCGGGCGTTGACCTCACCGGCGACCACTTCCGGGGACACCGCGGAGATCTCACCGGCGAACTGGCCGCTGCCGCCGGTCAGCTGTGCCGGCATGCCGATCGACAGCTCGCGCGCGAAGCTCTCCGGCACCTTGATCTCGATCTCGAAGCGGGACAGGTCGACCACGCCCAGGATCGGCGCATTGGCGACGACGTTGGTGTGCTGGGTGGCTTGCACCTGGCCGACCTGGCCATCGAACGGCGCGCGCAGGGTGAGCGCGTCGACCTGACGTTCGACTTCGGTGACCACGGCGCGCTGGCGGTCGGCCAGCAGGCGCTTGTTGCGCGCATCCAGATCGGCGCCCTGGGCCTTGAGCATGGCGTCCTTGCGGGCGTGCTCGAGCTGGATGTCGCTCTTCTTGACGGTGTCCTCGGCCTTGGCGACATCCACCTGCGGCACCGCGCCACCATCGAAGCCGCGTTTGTAGCGCTCCAGGTCGCGCACCGCGGCCTGGCGTTCGATCACGGCCTGGTCGGTGTCTTTCTGGGCGGTGGCGCGGGCCAGCGTGGCATCCAGGCTCGCGCGGCTCGCCTCGGCCTGCAGCCCGGCCAGCGTGGCCTGTTCCTGGGCCAGCTTGCTGCGCAGCTCAGGGCTGTCGATCACGGCCAGCTCCTGGCCCTGCTTGACCACATCACCGGCCACGACCTTCAGATCCACGTTGCCGGCGGAGATCGCATACAGCACCGGGTTGTTGGCCGCGATCACACGGCCGTCCGCAGCGATGTCGCGGACCATGTCGCCCCGGGTGACCTCGGCCACGCGGACACGTGCGCTGTCGAACGAGCGGCTGGCGCCGAGCCAGGCGCGGGCGGCGAAGCCGATCGCCAGCAGCACGACCAGGGCGGCGACCGCCGGCCACAGCCAGCGCTTCCACGGGGCGGGCGCGGCATGCGAGGAAAGGGTCTGGTCCTGGGCGGAAGTGTCGCGGATCATGGGGCTCGTTCGCGGTTGGGTTGTGAAGTACCAAAGCAGACTTCGTGCCAACTTTTCACCCTTTCAAAACAAGGGCTTGCGATCGGGGCGGCGTGTCCGCGTGTCCGCGGACACCGGACCGGACACTTTCGTTAAGCCGACAGCGCCCAAGCCGCCGGGGCGGCCACGCTAGAATGCGAGGCTAACCAGCTGGGATCTGAATCTATGTGCGGCATTGTGGGAGCGATCGCGCATCGCGACGTGGTACCGGTC
>NZ_JBSZJV010000026.1:0-47187 GCF_054188265.1 Stenotrophomonas sp. IS26 | reverse complement strand
GTGCTGGTCGAAGCCGTATTCGGGGTGGGCGTCGTGCAGCGTCTGCATGAAGCGGTCGCGGCTGACTTTGGCGAGGATCGAGGCGGCCATGATGGCGCGGTCGAGGGCGTCACCACCGATCAGGGCCTGGGCCGGGCAGGGCAGGCCTTTGGGGACGACGTTGCCGTCGATGCGGGCGAACTGGGCGACGTGGGCGACGCCTTCGACGGCGCGGCGCATGCCGAGCATCGTGGCCTGGTAGATGTTGAGGGCGTCGATGTCGCCGACGTCCACCATCACCACGTGCCAGGCCAGGGCGCGGTCGAGGATCTTGTCGTAGAGCTGGTCACGGCGTGCCGCGGTGAGCTGCTTGGAGTCGTCCAGGCCGTTGAGGCGCGGTCGGTCGGGGCAGAACACCACGGCGGCCACCGCGACGGGCCCGGCCAGGGGGCCGCGGCCGGCTTCATCCACCCCGGCCACGTAGCGCGGGGCGACGGTGGCCAGGGCGGCGCCGTCGAACAGGGCCAGTGAAGCGGCGGCGGCGTGGCGACGGCTCATGCGGCGCGGCCGTGGTGGGGGCCGCGTTCGAGCAGCTCGGTGACGGCGTCGGCGGCCCGTGCGGAGGCGTCGCGCCGCAGCTGCAGGTGCAGGCGCTGGTAGGTGTCCTGCAGGTCGGTCACGCGCTGGGGGCGATCGAACCACTGCAGGATGGCGGCGGCCAGTTTGTCCGGGGTGCAGTCGTGCTGCATCAGCTCCGGCGCGAGGTCCTTGCCGGCCAGGATGTTGGGCAGGGCGAAGCGGTCGACCTTGAGCAGCCCCAGCGCCTTGACGATGCGGTAGGTGAGTTCGGCCACGCGGTAGCCGACCACCATCGGGCGTTTGACCAGCATCGTCTCCAGGGTGGCGGTGCCGGAGGCGAGCACGACCACGTCGGCGGCGATCATCGCGGTGCGCGCGTTGCCGTCGAGCAGGTGCGAATGGGCAACCGGCAACGCCGAGGCGGAAAGTTGCTCGCTGATCAGGGTGCGGCAGGCGGCGTTGGCGGCCGGAACCACCACGTGCAGGCCGGGGATGCGTTCGGAAACCTGCCAGGCGGCTTCGAAGAACGGTTCGCCGAGCTTGCTGATTTCCCCCAGGCGGCTGCCGGGCAGTACCGCCAGCACCTTCGCGTTGGAGGGCAGGCCGAGTGCGGCGCGCGCCTGTTCGCGATCATTGTGCAGCGGGATGTCATCGGCCATGGGATGGCCGACGAAGCGGGCGTCGATGCCGTGCTTGGCGTAGATCGGCGGTTCCATCGGGAACAGGCACAGGACCAGATCGGCGCTGGCCCCGATCTTCTCGGCACGCTTCTCACGCCAGGCCCAGACCGAGGGGCTGACGTAATGGACGGTGCGCACGCCGCGTTCCTTCAGCCAGCGCTCGACGCCGAGGTTGAAATCGGGCGCGTCGATGCCGATGAACACGTCCGGCTGCCACTCCAGCGCACGCGCGCGGAACGCGCGGCGCAGTTTGAGCAGGCGCGGCAGGTGGCGCAGGATTTCGGTCAGGCCCATCACCGCCAGTTCGCTGGCGTCGAACCAGGTCTGGCAGCCGGCGCTGCGCATGGCATCGCCGCCGATGCCGGCGAACTCGGCATTCGGGAAGCGCAGGCGCAATTCGCGGATCAGGCCGGCACCGAGCAGGTCGCCGGAGGCTTCACCGGCGACCAGGGCGATCCGCACCGGGCGCTCGGAGGTGCGCACGGCCAGCGTCTGTTCAACGCTGGTCGCCATCGCAGTGAGTGGAATGATCTCGGCGGTCGTCATGCCCGGGGTGTGCCCGCCTGGAGCCGTCATCGCAGCAGGGGCCTCTCGGCGCTTTCGATGAAGTCCAGCAGGTCCTTCACGTCGGCGCTATGGGTGGCCTGCTCGGCCAGCTGCACCTTGGCTTCGGCCAGCGGCAGGCCGGCCACGTACAGCGTGCGGTAGGCGCGCTTGATGCTGGCGATGCGCTCGGCGTCGAAGCCGCGGCGCTTGAGGCCTTCGCTGTTGATGCCGCGCGGGCGGCCCAGGGTATCGCTGCCGACCATGGTGAACGGCGGAACGTCGCCGTTGGTCAGCGCGCCCATGCCAAGGAAGGCGTGGGCACCGATGCGGCAGAACTGGTGGGCACCGGCGAAGCCGCTGATGATCACGTAGTCGCCCACGGTGACGTGGCCGGCCAGCGTGGTGTTGTTGGAGAACACGCAATGGTCGCCGACATGGCAGTCATGCGCCACGTGGGTGTAGGCGAGCATCCAGTTGTCGTTGCCGACCGTGGTGATGCCGCCGCCACCGGCGGTGCCGCGGTTGATGGTGACGAACTCGCGGATGACGTTGTCATCGCCGATCACCAGCTCGGTGCGCTCGCCGTTGTACTTCTTGTCCTGCGGCTCGCCACCGATCGCGGCATGGCCGATGAAACGGTTGTTGCGGCCGATCCGGGTCGGGCCGTGGATCGAGCAGTGCGGACCGATCTCGGTACCGGCACCGATTTCCACGTCCGCACCGATCAGGCAGAACGCACCCACGCGCACATCCGCAGCCAGCGTCGCCGACGGGTCGATGACCGCGGTGGGGTGGATGAGAGGGGCGTTGTCACTCATTGCAGATCTCCTGCCTGGATCATTCGCGGGTGCCGGCGCACAGCACTTCGGCGCAGGCGACGATTTCGCCATCGACCTTGGCCACGCAGTCGTACACCGCCATGTTGCGGATCACGCGTTTGATCTCCACGTGCATTTCCAGCACATCGCCGGGCACGACCTGCTTGCTGAAGCGGGCTTTGTCGACCTTCACCATGTAGAACAGCTTGGACTGCGCATCGCGGCCCAGGGTGAGCTGGGTCAGCACGCCGCCGGCCTGGGCCATGGCTTCGATGATCAGCACGCCGGGCATGATCGGCTGGCCCGGGAAGTGGCCCTGGAAGAACGGCTCGTTGATGCTGACGTTCTTGGTGGCGACGATCTTCCGGTTCTCGAAATCGAGCGAGATCACCTTGTCCACCAGCAGGAACGGGTAGCGGTGCGGGATCAACTGCTGGATCTGGTTGATGTCCGGCAGATTCTGGTTGTTGCTCATTCTTTCTCCTTGCTCACAGACAGGATGCGCCGGGCGAGCGCATCGAGCTGCTTGAAGCGCGCGGCATTTTTACGCCACGTGCGGTTGTCGGTCAGTGGGGTGCCGGAGGAATACTCGCCCGGCTCATGAATGGAGTTGCGCACCACCGATTTGCCGGTGATGACGACCTTGTCGCAGATTTCGAGGTGACCGACGACGCCGACGGCGCCGCCCAGCAGGCAGTAGCGGCCGATCTTGGCGCTGCCGGCGATGCCGGTGCAGCCGGCGATGGCCGAGTGGGCGCCGATCTGGACGTTGTGGGCGACCTGCACGAGGTTGTCCAGGCGCACGTCGTTCTCCAGCACGGTGTCTTCCAGCGCGCCGCGATCCACGCAGGTGTTGGCGCCGATTTCGCAGTCGTCGCCGATGCGCACGCCCCCGAGCTGGGGCACTTTGATCCAGTGGCCGGCATCCATGGCCAGGCCGAAGCCATCGGCACCCAGCACGGCGCCGGGATGGATGCGCACGCGCTTGCCGAGCTTGACGCGGGTGACCAGGGTCACGCGGGCGATCAGTTCGCAGCCGTTTTCCAGGGTGCAGTCTTCGCCGATGATGCTGCCGGGGCCGACGATGCAGTTCTCACCGACGACGCTGCGCGCGCCGATGGTGACGAACGGCCCGATGTGGGCACTGGCGGCGACCTGGGCGTCCGGATCGATGCAGGCGCTGGGGTGGATGCCCGGGGCGCGCGGCGGTGCGATATCGAACAGGGCGGCGATCTTGGCGAAGGTGGTGTACGGGTCCTTGGCGACCAGGGCGGCGCCGGGCGCGGCCTCGGCATCCTCGGCGCGCAGCACGACGATGGCCGCCTGGCTGTCGGCCAGCTGCGCGCGGTAGCGCGGATTGGCCAGGAAGGTGAGCTGGCCGGGGCCGGCATGGGCGAGCGTAGCCACGCCATGGATGGCGGTGCTGCCATCACCATGGACCTGCAGGCCAAACTGCTCGGCGAGTTGCTGGGCGGTATAGGTAGGAGTGTTCACCGGGGGAGTTTACCGTGTGATGCCGAAACGGTCATGCGGGGCGGGGGTTTTGGGGTGGGTGTGTCGGTTTGCTGTGGCTCCGGCGCTTTGGTTGCCATCGCGCGGGGTCGTGACGGGCAGCCCTGGCCAGGACGCGCCGTAAACCCATCCTTGGGGGCTCGTGGGCCGCATCCATGCGGCCCAACGGTCCTGGCCAGGGCTGCCCGCCACGCCCCCCGACGGTTCAGCGCGAGCGCGGCAGGGTAGTGCCGGCCGCTGGCCGGCTCTCGATGATCCTGGAGGTTCGTACCGACCAACGGTCGGCACCTACCCAAAGCGGCATCGAACGATAAGTCCCAACCCAAAGCGGCATCGACCAATGATTGGTTCGAACCCAAATCGGAACGGACGCATGATCGCTCCCGGTCCCAAAACGAAAACGCCGGGCAAAGCCCGGCGAATGCGTACCGCGTCTGGTGGAGAGGCCCCCTTCTGTTAAGGGGGCCGCGCCGACGGCGCGGGGGATAGGAGGAATCGTTGGGCCCCAAGGTTTGCTGCGCAAACCTTGGGCAATTCACGTTAGGCGGTCAGAACTGACCGCCGAACGTGAATTGCAGACGCTCGACTTCGTCGCCGTCTTCCTTCTTGAGCGGGAAGGCGTAGCTGATCGAGATCGGGCCGACCGGGGCGCGCCACAGCAGGGCCACACCGGTGGACACGCGCAGTTCGTTGGCCTTGAAGTTGTCCACGCCGGTGTACACGTTGCCGAAGTCCACGAAGGCCGAGATGCGGGCCGAGGGGCTGTCGAACAGGCGCGGGAAGTAGGCTTCCACCGAACCAACGGTCTTCAGCGAGCCGCCCAGCGGCTGGCCGCGGTTGTAGCTCAGGGTCGGTTCCGAACGCGGGCCGAGGGTGTTGTCCTCGAAACCACGCACCGAGTTGGTACCACCGGCGTAGAAGTTCTCGTAGAACGGCAGGCCAGCGGCGGTCACCACGCGGGTGCTGCCATCCGGGTTGGTGATCACGCGGGTGGTGTCATTGCCGTAGCTGTCGCCGTAGCCGACTTCGGCGCGGGTGTTGATGACCAGCTGCGGGATGATCGGCCAGTACTTGGAGAACTGATAGTTCAGCTTGTAGTACTCCACGGTCGAACCCGGCAGCGTGGTTTCCAGGCCGACGCGCTGGTAGGTACCGCGGGTCGGCATGAAGTAGTCGTTGCGGGTATCGCGCGCCCAGCCCAGCTCGGTGCGCCAGGAATGGAACGTGCGCTGGCCGATGGCATCGATGTAATCGATGATCGCCTGCGGGGTCGACCCCTGGTACGTGGTGATCTGGTTGCTGTCGATGCCCACCATCAGCGAGACGGTGTCGTTCTCGGTGATCGGCACGCCGAACACCACCTGCGCGGCACCATTGGTGCTGTTGTACTGCGCGGTGTTGAAGTCGGAGTAATCCAGTTCGCGCCAGGAAAGGTTGTAGCCCAGCGAGACGCCGTCATCGGTGAAGTACGGGTTGGTATAGCTGAAGCCGTAACGCTGCAGGTAGCTGCTGCGCGACGCTTCGACCGACACACGGTTGCCGCCGCCGAGGAAGTTGTTCTGCGACAGCTGCACCGAGGTGGTCATGCCGTAGGACTGCGAATAGCCCAGGCCGAACACGAAGCTGCCCGAGGTGGTTTCCTTGACGTTGTAGACCACGTCGACCTGGTCGTTGCTGCCGGTGACCGGCGGCGTTTCCACGTCGACCGATTCGAAGTAGCCCAGGCGCTGCAGACGGATCTTGGAGCGGTCGATCGCGGCCTGCGAGTACCAGCTGTTCTCGAACTGGCGCATTTCACGACGCAGCACTTCGTCGGAGGTGCGGGTGTTGCCCTTGAAGGTGATGCGGCGCACCGACACGCGCGGGCCGGGAACGACCTGCATGTTGATGGCCACCGTGCGGTCGGCACGGTTGCTGGTCGGGATCGGGTTCACCTTGGCGAAGGCGTAGCCGATGTTGGACAGCGAATTGGTGATCTGGTCCGAGCTGAACTCCAGCAGCGCACGCGAGAACGTGTCGCCGGATTTCTGGATCACCATGCGCTCGACATCTTCCTGCGGCAGGATGGTGTCGCCGGTGACCTTGATCTCGGAAATCTTGTACTGCTCACCCTCGGTCACGCCGGCGGTGATGAACATGTCGCGCTTGTCGGGACTGATCGAGACCTGGGTGGAATCGATGCTGAAATCCACGTAGCCGCGGTCCAGGTACCAGCCGTTGAGCTTTTCCAGATCGCCGGACAGCTTTTCCTTGGAGTACTGGTCGTCGCGGCGGTACCACGAGGCCCAGTTGTGCTCCTTGGATTCCCAGGTTTCCAGGATGTCCTTGGCCGGGAACTTCTCGGTGCCGACCAGGTTGACGTGCTGGATCTTGGCGGCCTTGCCTTCCTTGATCGCGATGGCGATGTCCACGCGGTTGCGGTCCAGCGGGCTCACCGTCGGGGTGATGTCCACGTTGTACTTGCCACGGTCGTTGTACTGGCGGCGCAGTTCCTGGGTCACCCGGTCCAGGCTCAGGCGGTCGAAGGTGCCGCCCTCGGTCAGGCCGATGTCGCTCAGGCCCTTGAGCAGCTGGTCGCTCTTGATGTCCTTGTTGCCGGTGACGGTCAACTTGTTGATCGCCGGGCGTTCCTTGACCGTGACCACGAGGATGTCGCCCTGGCGGTTGAGCTGGACGTCTTCGAAGAAGCCGGTCTTGTACAGCGCACGGATGGTCTCACCGACCTTGTTGTCGGTGATGGTGTCGCCACGTTCCACCGGCAGGTAGGTGAACACGGTACCGGAGGTGATGCGCTGGAGACCATCCACGCGGATGTCGCTGACGGTGAAGGGCTCGGCTGCCTGCGCCAGGGCGGGCGCGCCGAAACCGGCAACGAGTGCGAGGGCCAGCAGGCGGCGATTGGGGAGTCGCGTCATGTCACGTCCGGTTGGAGTCGATTTCAACATTGCGGGATGCCGGCGCATAAGACGACGACAAAAGGAAAAAAGTTCATCGCGGGACCAGGCCGAGGATGTCGTTGTAGAACGCCAATCCCATCAGCCCGGCCAGCAGCGCCAGGCCCACATACTGCCCGGCAGCCATGGCGCGCTCGCTCAGCGGGCTGCCCTTGACCAACTCGATAAGGTAATACAGCAGGTGCCCGCCGTCCAAGATGGGGATGGGCAACAGGTTGATGATGCACAGGCTCAGCGACAGCAGGGCCAGGAAATACAGGAACCAATCCAGGCCGCGTTTGGCCGAGACATTGGCGACCCGGGCAATGGTGACCGGGCCGGAGATGTTCTGCAGCGAGGCGTTGCCGGTGACGATGCGGCGCATCATCCCCAGGGAATCGCCCGCCATCCGGGCGGTTTCGCGCAGGGCTACCGGCACTGCCGCAAACGGCCCGAACTTGAGTTCGGCGTCGTAGGCCGGGGCGTGGGTCTCCGGGAAACCGATGCCGATCTGCCAGGTCGGCTGGCCACGGCCGTCCACGCCCTGGCGGGGGGTGATCTCCAGCGCCAGCCGCTCGCCGCCGCGCAGGACGTCGATCATGCCGGGGCCGCCACGCTGGCCGAGCGCGGCGATCTGCGCCGGCACCTGGTCGGCGCCTTCGATGCGCTGGCCGTCCACGGCCACGATCAGGTCGCCCGGCACCAGCACGCCCTGGGCAGCCGCGTCGGGCAGGACCTTGTCCACCAGCGCCGGCTGCAGCCAGAACTGCCAGCTCAACCCGGTCAGCTGGGGCACGCGGCGTTCATCGAAGCCGGCCGGCAGCTGCGACAGCGGCAGGGTGCGGGTGCGCACCTGGTCCAGGCCGTCGAGGACCTCGACCTTGGCATCGTGACGATCCATCGCCGCAGTGGTCAGCGCCATGCTGGCCTCGCCGGCGGTGGCCACGCTGCGGCCATCGACCTTGACCACGCGGTCGCCGGCCTGCAGCCCGGCGGTCTGGGCCATCCCGGTGGTGCGGCCGATGGTGGCCGAATAATCCTGTTTCCCGATCACGAACATCGCCCACAGCAGGGCGATGCACAGGATCAGGTTGGCGGCCGGACCGGCGGCGACCACCGCGATCCGCTGCCACACGGTCTTGTGGTTGAAGGCCTGGCCGCGCTCGGCCGGGTGCACTTCCACCTCGCGCTCGTCCAGCATCTTCACGTAGCCGCCCAGCGGAATGGCGGCGATCGCGAATTCGGTGCCGGCGCGGTTGCGGCGCGACCACAGCGGCTTGCCAAATCCGACAGAGAAGCGCAGCACCTTGATCCCGCAACGGCGGGCTACCCAGTAATGGCCGAACTCGTGGAATGTCACCAGCAGGCCAAGGCTGACGATCATCCACCAGACGGATCCGATGAAATCACCCATGGTGATCAGCACTGTAAGGGGGCGTATGGGGCATTCAGGCGTGGTCGATGGCGGCTTGGGTGATCTGGCGGGCGCGCTGATCGGCGGTCAGCAGGCCCTCCAGTGTATCGGCGGACTCGCTCGACAGTGTTGACAGAGCGTTAGCGACCAGCGCTGGAATGGCAAGGAAAGCTGCCCGCCCCTGAAGAAACGCTGAAACCGCGACTTCATTGGCTGCATTGAGGATCGCCGGGGCGGTGCCACCGGCGGCCATCGCCTGCCAGGCGAGCTTCAGGCACGGGAAGGCCTCGGTGTCCGGGGCTTCGAAATCCAGCCGCCCCTGGGTCAGCAGATCCAGCCCGCCGACCCCGGATTCGATCCGTTGCGGCCAGCCCAGGCCGACGGCCAGGGTGGTGCGCATGTCCGGCAGGCCCATCTGGGCCAGGGTGGAGCCATCGACGAATTCGACCAGCGAATGCACCAGGCTCTGCGGGTGGACCAGCACGTCGATGCGCTCGCCGGGCACGCCGAACAGATGATGGGCTTCGATGACTTCGAGCCCTTTGTTCATCAATGTCGCCGAATCGACCGAGATCTTCGGGCCCATGGACCACTTCGGGTGGGCCACGGCCTGGGCCGGGGTCACCTGGGCCAACTGCTCACGGCTGCGGCCACGGAACGGGCCACCGGAGGCGGTCAGGATGATCCGGCGCACGCCGGCCCCATCGAGACTCGCATCGCGGGAGCGCAGGCACTGGAAGATCGCGCTGTGCTCACTGTCGATCGGAATGATCTCGGCCCCGGCGGCCGCGGCCTGGCGCATCAGCAGTTCGCCGGCCAGCACCAGTGATTCCTTGTTGGCCAGCAGGATGCGCTTGCCGGCGGTGGCCGCGGCGAGGGTCGAGGACAGCCCGGCGGCCCCCACGATGGCGGCGACCAGGGTGTCGCAGGCATCACTGGCGGCCAGCTGATCCAGCGCCGCAGCGCCCGCATGGGCCCGGGTGGCCAGGCCGGCGTCACGCAGGCCGTCGCGCAGGGCGGCATACCGCGATTCATCGGCAATCACGGCATGCGCCGGGCGGTGCACGGCGCACAGCGCGACCAGCGCATCGACCTGGCGGCCGGCGGCCAGCACAGTGACCTGGTAGCGGTCCGGATGGCGCGCGATCACGTCCAGCGCGGATGCGCCGATCGAACCGGTGGCGCCGAAGACGGCGACCTGGCGGGGGGCGGAAGCGCTGGCCATGGTTAGAACCCGAAGATTTCCTTGCCGAGTGCGAACACCGGCAGGGCGGCGAGAACGCCGTCGATACGATCGAGCACGCCGCCATGGCCCGGGATGATATGGCCCGAATCCTTGGCACCGGCGTGGCGCTTGATCAGGCTCTCATAGAGATCGCCCAGCACCGAGGCAAACACGGTGACCACGGCGGTGATCACCAGGCCGACCAGATGGCCGCTGTCGATCCCGGCCAGCCAGCCGAAGCCCAGCGCCACGATCAGGCCGGCGACCATGCCGCCCCCCAGGCCTTCCCAGGTCTTGTTGGGGCTGATCCGCGGGGCCAGCTTGGTGCGCCCGAAGGTGCGGCCGGCGAAGTAGGCGCCCGAATCGGCGGCCCAGACCACGGCCAGCGCGGTCAGCAGCCACAGGTGACCGTTGTCACCGCTGGCATGGATGAGCACCAGCGAGGCCCAGGCCGGAACGATCGCCAGGGTGCCGGCCAGCAGCTTGAGCGCACGTGCCGGGCTGCTCGGGCTGGCGCCGAAGTTGAAGAAGCGCAGCCACAGCAGTGCCATCAACCACCAGCCGATGCCGATCAGTGCGGCGATCTGGTACAGCACCAGCGAGCCGGCATCGGCCCACACGATCAGCACCATCAGCACCAGATTCAGCACCAGCAGCACGGTGCGGGCGAGGGTGTCTTCCACGTCGGCCAGCTTCAGCCATTCCCACAGGCCAATCAGGAACACGGCGGCCGCCGCGGCGGCCAGCCACTGGGTGGGCAGCATCAGGATGGCGAGAATGGCGACCGGCGCCATGATCAGCGCGGCGATGACTCGGGTCTTGGTCATGGGGAAGAGGTCTCGGTGGCCAAGGCGGCGATCTGGGCGCTGGTCAGGCCGAAACGGCGTTCACGCGCGGCGTAGGCGTCGAATGCCTGCTGCAGGACGGCGGCGTCGAACTCGGGCCACAGTACGTCGGTGAACCACAGTTCGGTATAGGCCAGCTGCCAGAGCAGGAAATTGCTGATGCGGGTATCGCCACCGGTGCGGATGAACAGGTCCGGCGGTGGCAGGTCGGCCAGGGCCACGCGGCTGCTGAGCATCGCTTCGTCGATCTGCTCGGGCAGCAGGCGACCGGCCGCGACCTCGGCAGCGAGCTCGCGCGCGGCGCGGGCGATGTCCTGGCGGCCGCCGTAGCTGGCGGCGATGCTCAGGGTCATCGCACGGTTGCCGGCGGTGCGCTGTTCGGCCAGCTGCATGCGGCTGACCAGCCCGGCGCCGAAGCGCTCACGCTCGCCGATGAAACGTACGCGCACGCCACGGCGATGCAGCTCGTCCACTTCGCGGTCGAGCGCATTGAGGAACAGCTTCATCAGCGCGTCGACCTCATCACTCGGCCGGCCCCAGTTTTCGCTGGAGAAGGCGAACAGGGTCAGCGCGGCGATGCCGTGGTCGAGGCAGAAATCGATGGTGCGGTTGACCGCGCGCGCACCGGCACGATGGCCGATCACGCGCGGGCGACGACGCTTCTGCGCCCAACGCCCGTTGCCATCCATGATGATGGCAACGTGGCGCGGCACGGGCGCGTCGGAACTGCTGGTCGGGGCCTGGGACATAGGGCTCAGACCGCCATCAGTTCCTTTTCTTTCTCGGCGACAACACTATCGACGTCCTTGATGGACTTGTCGGTCAGCTTCTGGATGTCGTCTTCGCCGCGCTTCTTGTCGTCTTCGCTGATCGCCTTGTCCTTGATCAGGGTGGCGATCGCCTTGTTGGCGTCCTGGCGGATGTTGCGGATGGCGATCTTGGCGCCTTCGCCTTCCTTCTGCACCTGCTTGCCCAGCTCCTTGCGGCGCTCTTCGGTCGGCGGCGGCAGGTTCAGGCGGATGACGGTGCCGGCCACGTTCGGGGTCAGGCCGAGGTCGGAGGCATAGATCGCCTTTTCCACGTCCTTGATCATGCCCTTGTCGAACAGCGTGATGACCAGCGAATGGCCCTCGGAGACGCTGATCGAGGCGACCTGGTTCAAGGGGGTGTCGGTGCCGTAGGCCTTGACGGTGATGCGATCCAGCAGGGCCGGGGAAGCACGGCCGGTGCGGATGGAGGTGAGGGTGTGCTTCAGAGCATCGATGCTCTTTGCCATGCGCGTCTGCGCGTCCTGCTTGATTTCGTTGAGCATCGCCCGAATCCTGGATGTAACTGGGAATCGGGCGATTATAGGCGAAGAAGGGGCTTCGCCGGGCCGTTCAGGGCGCCCGGTGTGGGGCGCCGCTCAGGCTCAGGTGTTGTCGCGGCCCTGCACCAGGGTGCCGATGTTGTCGCCGTGCAGGATCTTGAGCAGCTCGCCCGGCTGGCCCATGTCGAACACGCGCAGCGGCAGATCGCTGTCACGGGCCAGCGCGAAGGCGGCGGTATCCATCACTTCCAGCCCGCGACGGATCACTTCGTCGTAGGTCAAGCTGTCGAAACGGACCGCATCGCTGTACTTGTTCGGATCCTTGTCGTACACGCCGTCCACCTTGGTGGCCTTCAGCAGCAGGTCCGCGCCGATCTCGATCGCACGCAGGGCCGCGCCGGAATCGGTGGTGAAGAACGGGCTGCCGACGCCGGCGGCAAAGATCACCAGGCGGCCCTTTTCCAGATGGCGGATGGCGCGGCGACGGATGTAATCCTCGCAGACGTCGTTGATCTTGATCGCGCTCATCACGCGGGCCTTGGCGCCCAGCTTCTCCAGGGCGTCCTGCATGGCCAGCGCGTTGATCACGGTGGCGAGCATGCCCATCTGGTCGCCGGTCACCCGGTCCATGCCGCCTGCCGCCAGGCCGGCACCGCGGAAGATGTTGCCGCCGCCGATCACCAGGGCCACTTCGGCACCGGCGGCCTGCGCTTCCATCACCTCACGGGCGAGGCGGTGGATCACCTTGGGGTCGATGCCGTAGTCCTCGTCTCCCATCAGCGCCTCCCCGGAAACTTTCAACAGGATGCGGCGATAGGCGAGCTTTGACATGGCGATCTCTGGATGCGTGGAAAACGCCCGGATTCTACTGGAAGCCGGGCCATCGGGCAGCATAAATTTGCTGCACTGCGGCGTAGGCAGGCGCTGCGACGGCCGCGATCACGGCGCCGCGCGCCGGTCGGGCTCAGGCCGGCGCGGTACTGGGCGAGCGCGCGATGACGCGGTTGCGGCCCAGGTTCTTGGAGCGGTACAGCACGTCGTCGGCGGCTTTCAGCAGGTCCTGAACATCGGCGAAACGCTCGTAGCCCCCCTGGGTGGCCACGCCGGCGGAGAAGGTCACGAACAGTGGGCCACCGGCCGCTTCGGCCATCGGTGTGTTGACGATCGTGGCCAGTACCCGCCGGACCACTTCCAGTGCGACCGGCTCGGTGGTATTGGGCAGCAGCGCGATGAATTCCTCGCCGCCGAAACGGGCCACCGTATCGCTGTTGCGCAACTGCTCCTGCAGCTTGGTGGCGAACATGCGCAGCACCTGGTCACCCATGAGGTGGCCGTGGGCATCGTTGATCTTCTTGAAATCGTCCAGGTCGATGAAGGCGACCGAGAGTGGCCAGCCATGACGGGTGGCGCGCAGGAATTCCTGTTCGAGCACGGCTTCGAGCTGGCGGCGGTTGAGCACCCCGGTCAGTGCATCGCGGTGGGCCTGCTCGGCCAGCCGATTGGCGCGCGCCTCGAATTCATCCGCACGCTGGCGGGCCAGGGCGGCGTCCTGCATCTCGCGCAGGTTGCGCAGCGTGGCCAGCTCCTGGGCATGGTCGATCAGCTGCTGCACGCGCGAGGGCGAGAACAGCGGGGTCTCGAACAGGGTGCTGATATCCGGCAGCGATTCGCCGATGCGGGCCAGCACCTGGTCGAACTGAGCGCTGTCCAGGCCGAGGGTGTCGTGCACGCGCTGCAGGGCGTGTTCGCGGGCGGCATCGGCATCGGTGCCGAGCCAGATATCGGCCACGGCGCCGGACAGGGCGACGCAGTTCTGGAAATTGTCGTCGCCGGTGGCGGGCGATTCGCTGTGCGCGATGCTGTCCACCAGGTAGCGGGGCAGGCCCCATTCCTCGGCCACCCACGCCCCGACATCGGCATGGCTGCACTGCAGGTGTTCGCGCTCCAGTGCGACCAGGGCGTCGTTGTCGGCCGCCTGGCGCAGCAGCGGGAGATAGGTTTCCGGCTGCGCCTGGGCGAGGGCGAGCACGCCGATGTCCTGCAGCAGGCCGGCCAGCATCAGTTCCTCGGCTTTGCGCAGGCCGCGGGCCTGGCCGAGCAGGCTGGCTGCCAGCGCGCTGAGGATGCTGCGGCGCCACGCGCGCTCGCGCAGGTCCTGGCCGTCGCCGGCCGCGGTCAGGTTCTGGGTGACGGTGAAGCCCAGTGCCAGGCTGACGGTGGCATTCAGGCCGAGCATGGTCAGTGCCTGGCCGAGGTTCTCGATGCGCCGGCGGCTGGCATACAGCGGTGAATTGGCGATGCGCAGCATGCGGGCACTCAGCGCCATGTCGATGGCGATGATGTCGGCGGCGGTGGTGATGTCCGCTTCCGGATCCTGCGCCAGTTCGATGATGCGCAGGGCAATACCGGGCGGGGAGGGCAGGTTGCGGCAGAGCGCCAGGGCGGCTGTCAGCTCGGGAGGCATGGCGGGCTTTTCAGTGTGTTGGGGCAAGAATACCTGAGGTACATCACAGTTTCGTCCTTGATTTCTTGCGTTGACGCGGCAGATCGGTTTGGGAGTATTGCCCTGATCCGGCACACAAAGCAAAGCCAATGGACAAAAAAAAGAAGCCGCGGAGTCCGCGGCTTCTTTCGTAACACATTCAAGCGGTGAAGATCAGGCCAGACCGGCCTGCTTCATCACTTCGGCGGCGTAATCTTCCACCACCTTCTCGATGCCTTCGCCGACCGCCAGGCGCTGGAAGCCGACCACATCGGCACCGGCGGCCTTGAGGACCTGCTCGACCGACTGGTTGGTGTCCAGCACGTACGGCTGGCCGTACAGGGTCACTTCGTTGACGATCTTGGCGATCTTGCCGCTGATGATCTTTTCCAGGATATCGGCCGGCTTGGACTTGTCCTTGTCGGACATCTTGGCCAGTTCGATTTCCTTTTCCTTGGCAACGAACTCGGCCGGCACATCGGCGGCCTTGTTGTGCGGCGGGTTCATGGCAGCCACGTGCATGGCCAGGCCACGGGCCAGCTCTTCGTTGCCGCCGGCCAGTTCAACCAGCACGCCGATGCGGCCGCCGTGCACGTAGGCAGCGACGTTGTTGGTCGATTCCAGGCGCACGATGCGACGCACGTCGACCTTCTCGCCGACCTTGGCGATGACGGCAGCGCGGGCTTCTTCGATCGTCTCGCCGGACGGCAGCTTGGCGGCCTTCAGGGTGTCGATGTCGGCAGCGCCCGAGCTCAGCGCGGTGGCAGCAACCGCCTTGGTGAAGTCCAGGAAGTTGCTGTCCTTGGCGACGAAGTCGGTTTCCGAGTTGACTTCGACCAGCACGGCCTTGCCGCCGTCCTGGGCCGCCACGATGATGCCTTCGGCAGCCACGCGGTCAGCCTTCTTGTCGGCCTTGGCCAGGCCGGACTTGCGCAGCCATTCGGCCGAGGCGTCGATGTTGCCGCCGTTTTCGACGAGTGCCTTCTTGCACTCCATCATGCCGGCGCCAGTGCGCTCGCGCAGTTCCTTGACCAGGGAAGCAGTGATTTCCACGGGATTTCCTCACGAAAGAAAGGGGTTGGGCCGGCATGGTGGCCGGCCCGTGTGACAGGTGTCCTGTCGTCGCGCCAACGGCAGCGGACAGGAGCGGTGGGCGCGCTGCGCCCACCGCGGGCCTGGATCAGGCCTGGGCTTCGCCAGCGGCCGGAGCGTCGGCCGCCGGGGCTTCAGCGGCCGGAGCGGCAGCAGCCGGAGCAGCAGCCTTCTTGGCCGGTGCGCGGCGGGCCGGCTTGGCTTCTTCGCCAGCAGCGGCTTCGCTGAACTCTTCTTCGCGGACGGTGGCGGCGTGCGGCGCAGCAGCCTTGCCTTCCAGCACGGCGTCGGCAGCGGCGCGGGCGTACAGCTGCACAGCGCGGATGGCGTCGTCGTTGCCCGGGATCGCATAATCGACCAGTTCCGGGTTGTAGTTGGTATCGACAACAGCGATCACCGGGATGCCGAGCTTCTTGGCTTCCTTGATGGCGATGTCTTCGTGGCCGATATCGATGACGAAGATCGCGTCGGGCAGACGGTTCATGTCCTTGATGCCGCCCAGCGAGGCTTCCAGCTTGTCGCGCTCGCGACGCAGGCCCAGCACTTCGTGCTTGACCAGCTTGTCGAAGCTGCCGTCGGTCTCACCGGCTTCCAGTTCCTTCAGGCGGGCAACCGACTGCTTCACGGTACGGAAGTTGGTCAGGGTGCCGCCCAGCCAACGCTGGTTCATGAAGGGCATGCCGCAACGCTCGGCTTCTTCACGGATCGACTCGCGGGCGCTGCGCTTGGTGCCCAGGAAGAGGATGGTGCCGCGCTTCTGCGCAACGCTGGAAATGAAGTTCATCGCGTCATTGAAGAGCGGAACGGTCTTTTCCAGGTTGATGATGTGGATCTTGCCGCGGGCGCCGAAGATGTACTGGCCCATCTTGGGGTTCCAGTAACGGGTCTGGTGGCCGAAATGGACGCCGGCTTCCAGCATCTGACGCATGGTGACCTGGGGCATTGCAGTAACTCCTGATAGGGAACCGGCCGCCACGGGTAATAGTTGGGCGGTCCGCCGTGAGGCGGGAGGTTCCGGGGTTTGGCTTCCCTGTCGCTTCCGTGACCGAACTCCTTGCGGAGCACCCCGGCACGGATATGGGCGGCAGGTGTGGATTCACCGGTGACGTCCGGTGTTGACGTGTTCCCTGCTTCGATGAGGCAGGAGATCCGGTCGATTATAGCCCGGCCTGGGCCGGGGCTGCAATCTCGGGCGCGGCGGCGGGCAGGGCAGCCTCTGCTGCGTGGTCCAGGCGGGCCTGGAAGTGGCCGCCAACATACTGATCGGGGCGGAAGGGAAGCGCCCAGGTCCGCGTCTGGCGGGGCAGCACATAGCCGGCAAGGCCCGCTATCACCACCTGGCGGGCCCCAGTGCGGTCGACGAACACCAGGTCGGCCACGTGGGCGTGGCGCGCGCCACCATTGTAAAGCTGCACGTGCGCGGCCAGGCCCGGCTGGAGCCGTGCCTGCAGTGCCGGTGCCACTGCGGGTGCTTGAAGCGGGTCCAGGAACACCGGCAACGAGTAGCGCGGGGCCGTCGCCGCAGGCAGCGCCGGATCCGGGCTGATGACCAGCCGATACGCCTGTTGGACCTGTTCGGGGGCGGCGCCGAGCCGGACCACGCGCAGGCGCTGCCGCTGGCCGGGCGCGATGTCCAGTACGGACGGGCTCAGCGCCACGTCCTCGGCCGGCTGCAGGCGCTCGTCGTTTTCTTCCTGTTCCCAGCGATACAGCCGGGCCTGGCCGGACCATCGCACCGGATCGGGGTTGTCCAGCCACAGATCGACGTCGGCCTGCCCGGCAGGCAGCAGCACGCGGGTGGTGGAAAGCTGCACGGCCCTCGCATCGGCTGCAGGCAGGGCCAGGGCCAGGGCAAGTGCGGCAAGCCCGCGCATCAGTAGGTCACCGTAGCCCGGTCAGGCCGGTCGCCGCGGAGCAGTTCCACCGGGGTCAACGCCTGCACCTGCATGGGCACCGGCGTGGGAGCATCGCTGCGCTGGTGCGGCATCGCGCAGTCCGGCCGCGCCCCGCGCAGGGCCGTGGTCGTGCAGTCGGCCACGATGCGGAGCTGGATGCGCAGGCCGCCCTGCGACTGCGCGGTGGCGGGCAATGCCGTGAATCCGGCGAGCAGGAGCAGGCAGGCCGGGGCGGGGGGGAGCCGTCTCAGGATCATCGAACATCGCAGGAAAGGGGCCTGCCCATTATCGGCCAGGCTGCCGCCGGTCTTGAGGGCGACGCGGGATCAGTAGGTAATGTTCACCGTGATCACATCGTTGTAGCTGCCCTGGGCCGGCAGGCTGCCGGAGGTGGGCGGCGCCCGCCCGTACACCGTCAGCGTCTGGGTGCCGCCGGTGCCGGTGCCGGGGACGGTGTCCACCCCGATGGTGTTGCCCCAGCGCTGGCTGCGGCCACTGTCGCGGTACAGCTCGTAGGCAATGAAGTAGCTCGGATTGGTGGCGTGCTGCATGCGCCGGGTGGTCGTTCCGAGCACGTGCTGGCCGTTGTCCAGGCCGATGGTGTACGCGGTGCGGTTGATGCAGGTCAGGCCGATGGTCGAGGTGCGGTCGATGTTGCCGGTAATGGCGCCGGCATTGCTGCCGAAGTCCATATCGGTGGTGACATACGTACTGCATTGCGGCAGGACGTTGGCAGTGACCGTGAACGGGAAGCCGGAGGCAACGGTCTTGTTGCCGGTCGCGCCGCCGCCGGCCGGGGTCGTGCAGGCGGGCGGTGGGGAGGCGGTACCGAGCAGTACTTCGTTGTAGGCGAAGCGAACCGTGGTGTCGGCGGCGGCGAAGCTGCTGCTGAAGCTTCCTGCGGAGAGCGTCTGCCCGGCCGGAACCTGGCCATAGATGGTGACGGTGACCGTGCCGCTGCCGCCGGTCAGCAACGGCACGTTGTAGTTGAGGTCGATCACCTGCGCGCCCGGGTTGCTGCCCGGGGTCAGCCCCCAGATCGTGCTGCGGGTGGCATTGGTATACAGCTGGAACGCCATGGTGTCGGTCGTGGCGTTGCGCAGGCTGCGCGTGGGCTGGGTGGCGCTGCCGCCGCTGCCGTTGCCGATGCCCAGGCAGGCGCGCACCGACGCGGTCGCCAGCAGGCTCAGGGCGGCCGTGCTGCAGGTGATGGTGAAAGTAGTGGTGGTGTTGGTGACGCTGGCAGACCCGTTGGTGATGGTTCCGAACGCGAGGGTGACCGGGGTGGTGACCACGCAGTTGGTGTCGGCATGCGCGGAGCGGCTGCCGAACAGGGCCAGCGCGGCCACCAGCAGCAGGGCGAGCGCGCGGATCACGGCGATGGCCCGGCGATGCAGCGCAGCGGCCCCAGTCGGCGCGGATGCGGCTCGCTGGGGCTGGGGGGCTCCAGGGCCACCGTGCATGGGCCGCGCGCGGTGTCGATCCGCAGGGTGAGCGGTAGGGTCACGTCCTCCAGGTAGGTCTGGCCGTCGTAACCGACGATCGCCGTGCGCGCCCCGGCCAGATGGACCACGCTGCCGGGTGCCAGCGGGTGGCCGCTGTCATCGTGCAGTACAAGGGTGAGGGGGTGGGTGCGGCGCAGGCCGAAATCCACGCCGATTCCGGCGCTCTGGCGCGGCGTGACCCAGCGGTCGACCTCGGCGGCGCGGATGTCTGCCGGCAGGTCCAGGGTGTCGATCGAGAGCCGGTTGCGCTGCCAGGACAGCAACGGCGTCACCAGCAGCAGGCCGTTGTGGTCGGTGCTGCCGATCAGGCGGTTTTCCAGCCGTACCGGTACCCCGGCGAACCTGCCGGTGGAGACCACGGCGAACGCATCGGGCACTTCGCGTGCGGCGAACACGTGCCCCCCCATCCAGACCAGGCTGCCGCTGGCGCTGGCATAGCCGTAATCGGTGTCGCCCTGGCGCGAGTACCCCAGTGCGTAGCGTCCGACCCGGTTGAGCCAGCCCACTTCACCCAGGCCGCCGCCGCCATCGTCGCCGCCGCGCGCCTGCAGGCGCCAACCGACCCCGCCCTGGCTGCCGTCGCCGGGCACCGGCTGGGACACGTCGGCCACGTAGGTGGTGTTCTCGCCGTTGCGCTGGGTGGACAGGCTGGCCTGGCGGTTGCGCCCAAGCGCGGCCGACAGCGACAGGTAGATGCTGCGATCGTTGCTCTCGTCCAGGTTCTGGTTGACCGACAGGTACGTGGACCAGCGGCGTCCGAGGTTGGCCGACCAGAACAGGCTGGCGTAGCGGTTGTCCTCACCATCGCGGTAGCGCAGGCGCAGGTAGCTGGCACTGATCGCCCCGGCCGCGTCCAGGTTCACGCCCAGCGTGGCCTGTTCGCTGATCTGCGCAGGCAGGCTGTCCTGCAGTGCACCGAGGTCACGATAGTCGCCGTGGGTGCGTCGGCTGGACAGGTTGACGTTGAATCGGCGGTTGTTCCAGCTGTACCCCAGCCCGTACTGGCCGCCGTCGCGGCCGTCCTGGCGGCTGTGAACGTAGGCGGCATTGAACACCCCGGCGGCGCCCAGCAGCCACCAGCCGCCAGCGCCGGCATTGCGCACGCCGCCACCGCCCTCGGCATGCAGTTCGGCGGTGAACCGGTCGCTGACGCCGTAACGCCAAGTGCCGCTTCCCACGGTCTGCGCCTCGTAGGCGAACGAGCGGATGCCATAGTCCCGGCGCATGCGTCCCACGCCCAGCGACCAGTCCGACAGGCCCTGCGCCAGCAACTGCTGGGTGCCGTAGAAGGCGAAGTCCAGTGTCTGCATGCGGCCGAATGCATCGGTGATCACCACCTGGGCATTGCCGGTGCCGTTGATGCCCGGCTGTGCGGCCAGCTGGAACGGTCCGACCGGCACCTGGCCGTTGTACTGGCGCAATCCGTCGACATACAGCTCGACGTTGGAAGGCACCACCGCTTCGCCGAGGAAGGTCGGGGTGGGGGTCAGCAGGCGATACGGCTGCAGGCCATAGTTGCGTCCAATCTGGATGCCGCCCATCCGCACCGGCCGGCTCCAGTCGACGAAGCCACTGTAGAAATCGCCGACGGTCAGGGTCAGCGCTGCGTCGGGGAAGTCCAGTTGCCAATGGGTGTCCAGGCGCACGCTGTCGGTCCGCCAGCCTTGCCGGGGAACCTCGTAGATGCGCTGCACGGTGCTGTTCTCCAGCACGCCACTGCCGAGCCCGAACAGCCGCAGTTCGCTTGTGAGTGCCAGGTTGCCGCCGGCCTCACTGTGGCTGCCATAAACGTCGTAGTTGAGGAGTGCTCCGGGTGAGGCGGAGGCATGCGGGGTAGTTTCCTGTGCCCGCTCGAGCCGGGTGGTCGGCAGTGCGAGCTGGTCCAGTGGCACGTCCAGCGCGAGGGTCTGCAGGGAGGCGTCGTAGCGCAGCACCACGCCGGCCAGACGGTCCAGTGGCACCGCCGCGTCGCCCTGCGCGGGGAAGCCGAGCTGGCGCAGCGTGGCCGGCGCGGCGAACAGCCGCCCCAGTTCCTGGGTGAAGGGAAGCAGGCCACGCGGCGCGCGATTGAGGGTCACGTCCAGGTACAGGGTCTGCGGCGCGGTCAACGGGGTCGGTGCCGGCAGCACGGCGTCGCCCGACGCGCCCGAGGCCTCCAGGCCGATCTCCGCGGCGTGCATCGTCCAAGGCAGCAGGCTGGCGCTGAGCAGCATCCGCGCGCAGGCCTCAGCGAGCCGGTGGCGCGACGGGCAGTGGTGTCTGGGCCGACTCACCATTGATCCTGGCCATGAAGGTGGCTCCCGCCAGGCGGGTTGCCGAAAGCTCCAGCGGCCAGCGCATGGTCTGGCCGCCAAGGACGTAGCCCAGCAGGCCCGGATGTACGGTCTGCGGGCGCTCCGGAGTGCCGATGGCGAGGTCGGCCAACTGCGCGTACGCGCCGCCGTCGTTGCTTACTTCCAGTGCCGGGCGGCCATCATCCAGGGTGATCTGCCGTGCCCGCAGCTTGGCAGGGGCGGCCTGGACGGGTTGGACGAAGACCGGCAGCGAGTAGCGCAGCACGAACTGCATGCCGGTCCGGTTCGGATCCAGCGTCGGCAGTTCGTCGACAATCACCCGGTAGGCCAGCTGTCCTGCCGGGGCCTGCGAGTCGCTGCGCACCACCCGCACCAGCTGCTGTTGGCCAGCGGCAAGGGACTGCATCGGCGGGCTGACCTGCAGGTCGTCGGTCGGGGTCAGCTGGTCCTGGCCTCCTTGCTGGCTCCATCGGTAGACCCGCACCTGCACCTGCACCGGTGCGGTGCCGCTGTTGCTGATCCACAGCGCGTCGGCGTTCTGTCGGGGCCCCAGCTGCAGCCCGGTCGGTGCCACCTGAAGGCTGGCGGCCGGGACGGTGCCGATGGAGAGGGCAGACAGGACGCAGGCCAGTCCCAGGCGCCGCCGGAGGCGGGCCCGTGCGGTCATTGGCATGGGCTGCCCTCAGTAGGAAATGGTAGCGGTGACCGTATCCTGGTAATTACCCGTCGCGGCATTGTTGACGCTCGGGTTGGCGATCTGGCCGTACACCGTGTAGGGCACGGCCAAGCCAGTGCCGATCCCGGCCACCGTGTTGGTGCCGGTCGTGGCGCCCCAGACGTTGGCGTGGCCGGCATCCTGGTAGAGCTGGTAGCCCACGAAGTTGTTGGCGGTGACCGCGGCGTTGGTGTTCTTCATGCGCCGGGTGGTCACGTCGTTGGCGGTGCCAGCGTTGGAGCCGGCGTTCAAGGCGATCGTGTAGGGGGTCAGCGCCGAGCATTGCGCGGTGATGGTGCCCTGCGCGTTGGACGGGGTAGTGGCCGTGGACAGGGCCGAACCGAAGTCGACGTCCGTGGCGGCTGCAGCGGTGATCGTGCAGGCCTTGGTGATGATGATCTTGACGTTGAAGGTGGTGGTATCGGCCGCCAGGGCGGGCGCAGCGAGGCTGACAAGGGCCAGGCTCAACAGGGCAGGACGGAGAAATCGCATGGGCATGCTCCTTGGACGCGGGTCCTTGCTGAACAACACGATGCTGCCGAACGGTGACGCGATGGAACGGTGTTGATCCGGTTATAGGTTTGGTCTTGTAGGGAGCCCGTGAGATTTGGGCGATTCGATGGCCGTTTTCGGCATGAACATGCGATTTGAGACGTTCATCGCATTCATTCATCGACCTGACTGAACTTGCGCCCAAACCGCGGCTGTCGGTGTTCCACCCGATCCCGTTCAGATTGGCCCCGGATCGGCGATAATGGGCCCCATGAGCGTGAATCTGAAAACCCCCGAGGAAATCGAACTGATGCGCATCGCCGGCCGTCTGGCCAGCGAAGTGCTCGACATCGTCACCCCCCACGTCAAGCCGGGCGTGACGACCGAAGAGCTGGACCGCATCTGCCATGACCACATCATCAATGTGCAGAAGGCGACGCCGGCCAATGTCGGCTACCGCGGCTTCCCCAAGACGGTCTGCACGTCGGTCAACAACGTGATCTGCCACGGCATCCCCAGCGAAGCCAAGGTCCTCAAGGACGGCGACATCGTCAACATCGATGTGACCGTGATCAAGGACGGCTGGCACGGCGATACCAGCCGCATGTACTACGTCGGCACGCCGTCGGTGATGGCCAAGCGCCTGGTCGATGCGACCTACGAAGCGATGTGGCGCGGCATCCGCGCGGTCAAGCCGGGCGCGACGCTGGGTGACATCGGCCATGCGATCCAGAGCTATGCCGAAGCCGAGCGCTTCAGCGTGGTGCGCGAGTACTGCGGCCATGGCATCGGCAAGGTCTACCACGACGAACCGCAGGTGGTGCATTACGGCCGCCCCGGCCAGGGCCTGGTGCTGCAGCCCGGCATGACCTTCACCATCGAGCCGATGATCAACGAGGGCACCCGCTACAACAAGGTGCTGCCCGATGGCTGGACCGTGGTCACCAAGGACCGCAAGTTGTCGGCGCAGTGGGAGCACATGGTCGCGGTCACCGAGACCGGCGTCGACGTGCTGACCCTTTCGCCCGGCGAATCGCAGGTCTGAGCATGCTGCCGGCGAGCCCGATGCTGGACGCGCCGGCCGATTCCGTCGCCGACCCGGACTGGGCGGCGTTGGCGCGCCAGTCGCTGCAACAGACCGACGCGCGGCTGTACCGCCGCTTCGACCAGGGCGACAACATCGAACGCCTGCTCGCCCTGCGCGCACGCGCGGCCGATCACCTGATCCGGCTGGCCTGGCATCGCTGCCTGCCCGCCGGTTCGGGAATGGCGCTGTTCGCGGTGGGCGGCTACGGGCGCGGCGAGTTGTTCCCGCGCTCGGATATCGACGTGCTGGTGCTCGGTGCGCCCGAGCAGCAGCGTCGGCACGAGTCCGGGCTGGCACGCTTCTTCGCCCTGCTCTGGGATTGCGGCCTGCCGGTCAGCCACGCGGTGCGATCGGCGGCCGAATGCACCCAGGCCAGCGCCGATCAGACGGTGCTGACCGCGCTGATCGAGTCGCGCCCGGTCGTTGCCGATGACACGGCCCGCCAGGCATTGAAGGCAGCCGTGAACGTGGAGGGCCTGTGGCCGCCACGCGAATTCTTCCTCGCCAAGCGCGAAGAGCTGCTGGCCCGCCATCAGCGCTTTGGCGACACGGCGGACAATCTCGAGCCGGACATCAAGGACGGCCCCGGCGGGCTGCGCGATCTCAATACGCTGGGCTGGATGGCACTGCGTGCGTTCGGCGTGCGCGATCTGGAAGCGCTGGTCGGCCTCGGCCATCTCGGCCCGGATGAAGCGGCCGCGCTCAAGCGCGAACGCTGCGCGCTGGCACGGCTGCGTTTCGGCCTGCACCTGGTCGCCAACCGGCCCGAAGAGCGCCTGCGCTTTGATTACCAGAAAACACTCGCTGCGCGCCTGGGTTTTGAAGACGACATCGAAAGCCTGGCCGTGGAAAAAATGATGCAGGGGTTCTACCGCAGCGCCACCGTGGTGCGCCGGATCAGTGACCGCCTGCTGCAGCGCTTCGAGGAACAGTTCGATGGCGAAGCGGTGCCCGAGCCGGTGAGTGTCGGTTTCTCGCTGCGCCGCGGTTACCTGGCCGCCAATGACCCCGCGTGGCCGCAGGGCGACATCGAGCAGGTATTCGCGCTGTTCTCCAGCTGGGCCTACAACCCGGATGTGCGCGGTCTGCATTCGCTGACCGCCCGCGCGCTGGCCGAGGCGTTGCCGGAGCTGGCGGCGTATACCGAGGCCAGTGCCGCGGCACGCGAACAGTTCCTGGCGCTGCTGCGCAGCCCGCGCGCGGTCGATACCCTGGCGCGGATGGCACGCCTGGGCGTGCTCGGCCAGTGGATCCCCGCGTTCGCGCAGGTCTCCGGGCGCATGCAGTTCGATCTGTTCCATGTCTACACCGTGGACCAGCACACGCTGATGGTGCTGCGGAACATCGGCCTGTTCGCCAGCAGCCGCGCCGATGAGCGCTTCTCGATCGCGCATGAAGTGTGGCCGCGCCTGCGCAAGCCGGAGCTGCTGCTGCTGGCGGGCCTGTTCCATGACATCGCCAAGGGCCGCGGCGGCGATCACTCCGAACTCGGGGCGGTGGACGCCCGCGAATTCTGCCAGGCGCTGGCGCTGAGCAGTTCCGATACGGAGCTGGTGGCCTGGCTGGTCGAGCAGCATCTGCGCATGTCGGTTACCGCGCAGAAGCAGGACATTTCCGATCCGGACGTGATCCATCGCTTCGCCACCCTGGTGGGCAGCCGCGACCGGCTCGATTACCTGTATCTGCTGACCTGTGCGGATATCGCCGGGACCAGCCCCAAGCTGTGGAATGCGTGGAAGGACCGTTTGCTGGCCGACCTGTATTTCGCCGCGCGCCGCGCGCTGCGCGACGGGCTGGAGAACCAGATGCCGGCCGCCGAGCGGGTCGCCGAAGCGCGCGAATCGGTGCGCCAGCTGGTGCGTGAGCGCGGCTACGACGATGCCACCATCGAGCGCCAGTTCACCGTGATGCCCGATGAGAGCTTCATCCGGCTGCGGCCCGAACAGCTCGCCTGGCAGGCGGCCGCGCTGGTGCCGATCAAGCAGGGCCAGACCCTGGTCAAGGTGCGCCGGATCACCCCGGACGACCACGCGCTGGAGGTGTTCGTGCACTCGCCGGATCGCGACGGCCTGTTCGCGGCGATCGTGATGACGCTGGACCGCAAGGGCTACGGGATCCATCGCGCGCGTGTGCTGGACGGCCCGGTCGACACCATTTTCGATACCTTCGAAGTGACCCCGGCCGACAGCTTTGCCGATGGCGATGCGCTGCGCCTGGAGGCTGGCCTGCGTGAGGCGCTGGCCGGCGATCTGACCCGGCTGCGCCCGTCGCGCCGTGTCATTCCGCGCCAGCTGCGGCACTTCCGTTTCGCCCCACGCATCGAGTTCCGCGATGTCACCGATGGCCAGACCACCAGTACCCGTTTCAGCCTCGTCGCACCCGACCGCCCCGGCCTGCTGGCCGACGTGGCGTTCGTGCTGCGCAACCAGCGGCTGCGCGTGCATGATGCGCGCATCGCCACGTTCGGCGAGCGCGCCGAAGATATGTTCGTGATCAGCGATGAGCATGATCACGCCCTGACCGAATCCGCCAGGCAGCAGCTGCAAGACGCGATGCTCGCCTGCTTGGACCCTGATCGAAACGCCGGAGACCCCCACTGATGGCCACCAAGCCTGCCAAGAAGACTGCCGCGAAGACCGCGGCGGCCAAGACCCCTGCTGCCGCGCCTGCGGTAAAGAAGACTGCTGCCGCAGCGAAAAAGGCGGCACCCGCAGTGAAGAAGGCTGCCGTGAAGAAGGCGCCGGCCCGCAAGGTTGCCGCCACGCCGGCCGAGAGCGCCGCCAAGCGCAGTGCCAGCCGTGATGCCACCATCGCGCGCAAGTCGCTGCGCAAGCCGGCCACGCCGGGCGTGGAAGAGCTCAAGTTCGGCATCGAGAGCGCGTTCGAGCGCCGTGCCACGCTGACCCTGCACGAGATCGAAGGCTCGACCAAGCCGCTGGTCGGCCGCGTCATCGATGGCCTGGAAACCGGTGAATTCCGCGTTGCCGAGCCCGACGGCCACGGTGGCTGGAAGGTCAACGAATGGCTGAAGAAGGCCGTGCTGTTGTACTTCCGCGTCAACGACATGGCCGTGGTCGATGCGCGCCCGGCGCCGTTCTGGGACAAAGTCGAATCGCGTTTTGCCGGCTTCGATGAAGCCAAGTTCCGTCGCGCCGGCGTGCGCGTGGTGCCCGGTGCGATCGCGCGTCGTGGCAGCTACTTCGGCAAGGACGTGGTGCTGATGCCGAGCTTCACCAACATCGGCGCCTACGTGGGCGAGGGCACCATGGTCGACACCTGGGCCACGGTGGGTTCGTGCGCGCAGATCGGCAAGCACTGCCACCTGTCCGGCGGCGCCGGTATCGGTGGCGTGCTGGAGCCGCTGCAGGCCAGCCCGACCATCATTGAAGACCATTGCTTCATCGGTGCGCGTTCGGAAGTGGTGGAAGGCTTCGTGGTCGGCCATCACAGCGTGATCGGCATGGGCGTGTTCCTTGGCCAGAGCACGCGCGTGTACAACCGCGCCACCGGCGAGATCAGCTACGGTTCGGTACCGCCGTACAGCGTGGTGGTGTCCGGCCAGCTGCCGTCCAAGGACGGCTCGCACTCGCTGTACTGCGCCGTGATCGTCAAGCAGGTCGATGCCAAGACCCGCAGCAAGACCAGCGTCAACGAGCTGCTGCGCGGCCTGGCCGACTGAGCACGCCGCAGCCCGCGCTGGCGCAGGCAGCGCGCTACCGGCACCCGTTCGCGGGGTGGCCGGGACGCGCGCTGCAGCGTCTGCTCGGCTGCGCGCACCTGACCGCCGCCCGGCGCGCGCTGACCCGCGTGCTGCCGGTGCCGGCGTTGATCAGTGATGTGCGTGAGGTGGTGTACCTGAGCTGGTGGGTAGACGTGCGTCATGCGCCGCCGCCGCCGCCCGGGCATCGACTGTTCGAGCATGACGGGCGCACGCCCTACACGATCCTGACCTACCGCCACGGCCATTTCGGGCCGGCGCTGGCGGGGCCGTTGCGTGGCCTGTTTCCGTCGCCGCTGCAGAGCAACTGGCGCTGGTATGTGGTGCCGGACGATGCAGCGGCCGGGGCCGCCACGCCGCGGGTCCTGTTTGATCGCAACGTAATCGACAGCGTGGCGCACGCGGTGGGTGCACGGCTGTGGAGCGATGCCATGCAACCGCATCTGGCCGCGCGTTTCGAGCATGCCGTGGATGCCAATGGTGGGCACACCGTGATCGAGCCAGGGCAGGGCAGCGCGCCCGCACTGCAGGTGCAGGTGCGTCCGGCAACGGCCTTGGTGGCGGCGTGGGCGGTCGGGGCGTTCACCGATGCAGCGCAGGCCATGACCTTTCTGGCCTGTCAGGAGGCCGCGTTCGCGGTCGCCCCGGATGGTCGGCTGGCCTTGACCCATATCGATCTGCCGATTGCCCTGGCGGAGCTGCAGCCACTGCAACTGGAAGGCCTGGTGTCCTGCCCGCACCTGGCCGCGATGGGCGTCGATCTGGCCGATGCGTTCTGTTTCCGGGTGCCGCAGGTACCATTCCGGGTCGTGTCCGAACGCCTGTTGTGACATCCTCATGGCGTCCTTCCTGATCGATGCTGCACGCCGCGCCATGACCACCACTCTGTACGGATTGAAGAACTGCGACACCTGCAGGAAAGCCACCAAGTGGCTGGACCGTTTCCAGGTGCCGTACACCTTCGTCGACTACCGCGACCACACGCCAACGCCGGAGACCCTGATCGACTGGGCCGGCCAGGCCGGTGGCTTTCCTGCGTTGATCAACCGGTCCTCCACCACGTGGCGGCAACTGCCGGAGAACCGCAAAGCGGCTGACTCCGAGGCCGAGTGGAAGCTGCTGCTGCGCGAGTACCCGCAGCTGATCAAGCGCCCGGTGGTGGTGAGCGCCGATGGCGTGATGACCCAGGGCTTCTCGGACAACGGCTTCAAGCAGCGGTTCGGAGTGGGCGCGTGAACGACGTCGTTGCCCTGACCTGCGACCTGATCGCGCGCGCCTCGGTCACGCCCGAGGATGCCGGTTGCCAGGCGCTGCTGGCCGGCCGACTTGAGCGCGCCGGCTTCCACTGCGAACACCTGCGCCTGGGCGAGGTCGACAACCTGTGGGCCACGCACGGGCAGGGCGCACCGGTGCTGGTGCTGCTCGGGCATACCGATGTGGTGCCGACCGGCCCGGTCGCGGCCTGGGCCAGTGATCCGTTCGATCCGCAGATCCGTGATGGCGTGCTGTACGGACGTGGCGCGGCCGACATGAAAGGCAGTGTGGCCGCGTTCGTGGTCGCCGCCGAGCAGTTCGTGGCCGCCCATCCGGACCATCCCGGCACCTTGGCCGTGCTGCTGACCAGCGACGAGGAGGGCGACGCCATCGATGGTGTGCGTCGTGTGGCCGATATCTTCCGCGAACGCGGCCAGGCCATCGACTGGTGCATCACCGGTGAACCGTCCTCCACCGCGGTGCTCGGCGATCTGCTGCGCGTGGGCCGCCGCGGCAGTCTCTCGGCTACGCTGACGGTGAAGGGCGTGCAGGGCCATGTCGCGTATCCGGACAAGGCGCGCAATCCGATCCATCTGGCCGCCGCGGCACTGGCCGAACTGACCGCACGGCACTGGGATGATGGCTTCGAGAGCTTCCCGCCGACCAGCCTGCAGGTCTCCAACATCCATGCCGGCACCGGGGCGAACAATGTGATTCCGGGTGAGCTGCAGGTGCTGTTCAACCTGCGCTACAACCCGCACTGGAATGCGCCGGCGCTGGAGCAGGAGATCGCCGCGCTGCTGCAGCGTCATGCGCTCGAGTACACGCTCAAGTGGCATCGCAGTGGCGAGCCGTTCTATACCCCGGAAGGCACGCTGCGCCGGGTTGCCCGCGAAGTGCTCGGTGAGTTCGCCGGTGCGCCGCCGGAGGAGAGCACCGGCGGTGGCACCTCCGATGCGCGCTTCATCGCGCCGCTGGGCGCGCAGTGCATCGAAGTGGGGCCGGTCAACGCGAGCATCCATCAGGTTGACGAAAATGTCCGCGTGGCGGATCTGGAAGCGCTGCCGGCGTTGTACCAGCGCCTGATCGAGCGTTTGCTCGCCTGACGCCATCGGGTTGAATCAACCGCCGCTCGATTACGGTAGTGCCGGCCGCTGGCCGGTTCGCCCTTACGCCACGATCAACCCGAACGAGGCCAACGCGGCCGCTGCCTGGCGCTGTGAAATCACTGCCTTCTTGAACAGCTTGGCGTCCATCACGTTGAGCCCGCTGATGTCGGTGCCGCGCAGGTCGGCGCCTTCAAAGCGCGTCAGCCGCGTCTGTGCGTTGCGCAGGCTGCCGCCGTTGAAGACCGCATCGCGGAAATCGCAGCCGGACAGCTCGGCCTCGGAGAAATCCATACCCTCCAGCTGCGCCTTGCGGAACGACATCCCGCGCAGGTCCGCGCTGACCAGCAGGCAATCGCGGAATTCCAGCGCCCAGCCGGTCACTTCCTGCAGGTGCGCGCCAGTCAGCTTGCAGTCCTGGAACTGCACCGAGGAGAGCGTTGCGCGACGCCAGTGACTGTTGTTGAGATCGCAGTGCGAGAAGCGCGCATCGCTGAGCAGGGCCGAACTGAAATCGCACTGGCTGCCGCGGCACTTCGTCCACTGGCTTTCTTCCAGCGAGGCCGCCAACCAGCTCGCGCCGGTGACCGAGCACTGGTTGAACTGGAACCCATCCATGTCCAGCCGCGAGAAGTCGCCGTGATCGAACGTGCAGTTCTCGAACACGGCTCCCCGCGAATGCGCGGCGATGATGGCCTGCATGCGGTCGCGGGTGAGGGTTTCATCGCGGAACGTGGCGGTGTTCATGCGGTCATTCTGGGCGATGTTCCGGACCATGGGCAGACTTGAAGCGTGTTGCGGAATGTGTACAAAACGGCGCCCCGATGCCCGGCACTACTCGAACGTCCAGAACGGCGGCTCGATGGTCTTGCGCCAGTAGGTTTCCCCGGCCAGGTAGAACTTCTGCGCATAGGCCTTGGCGAACCAACCGGCGGCCGCGTCCAGATCACGCGTCACGCCGGCGCGGCCGCGGCCCAGCAGGAGGCCGCTGAAATACTGGCCATACACATTTCCCTGGTCCGCCGCCAGCCGATACCAGCGCAGCGCCTCGATACCATCGCGCGGCAGGCCCATGCCCAGTTCGTACATCGCCCCCAGATCCACCTGGGCATCGGCATCGCCCCGTTGCGCACGCCGCTGGATGTCGACGACCAGCGGATGCAGGGTGCCATCCGCCTGCGCCGCGATCTCCTGCGGCAGCCGCGAGGATTCGGACGGCATGTGGAAGTAGATCGTCGCGCGCAGGTCCCAGCGCAGCGCGCTGGCCGTGTCACCGCGTTCGCGATGGAACTTGGCCAGCATGAGCATCGCCATCGGGTTGCCGTGGTCGGCGGCAGCGCGGTACCAGCGCTCTGCTTTGCGCGGTGACGCGCGCAGCGCAGGGCCCTGGAGGATGTTCGGGCCGGTGCCATGCAGCAGCTCACCGTGGGTCCAGATCCGGCCCAGCGCCTCTTCGGCCTGGGGGTTGTGGAACGTCCACGGAGTGACGGCGGCGGCACGCTCGTACCAGGTCACCGCGCGCGGGTCGTTGAAGGTTTCGTAGGTTCTCGCGGCGTCCCAGGCACTGTCGAAGCTGCCATCGGCCGCCTTGGTCTCGAGCGACTGCACGATGCTCGCCGGCGTCCGCGAGGGGGCGCTGCTGCAGGCGATGAGGAAGAGGAGCAGGGCGATGCCGCCCAGGCGTGAAGCGATGCGTCCGATGCGAGGGGTCATGCCAGCCAGGGGGTACACAAGGGCGGTGATTATCGCCCGGCCCAGCAGCCCCGGGTTGTCCGCGGCGGTCGGTTTGGTTGCCATCGCAACAGTTGCACCGCCGCCAAAACCCGGTTACGGTCGGTCCATGTCCTCGTTCCCGGCCACCGCTGTCAGCAATACCAACCGCACTAATCTGCGCGCGAATAATCGTGCGCGGCCGATGCGGGACTGCGACCAGGGCTAGTACAAGCAACACGCCCGGACCCCAGAAAACCCGCATCGACCGATGCGGGTTTTTTTGTGGCCCGGGTTTACCCCTTCCGGGCCCGGGTGGCCGGTCGAATGCCTGCAATACGTGTATTCCCCCATCATCAGGAGCTGTTCCCATGTGTTCGATTTTCGGTATTTTCGGCCTCCAGGCCGGCGACGACCTCGCCGCATTGCGCCGCCATGCGCTGGACCTCTCGCAGCGCCAGCGCCATCGCGGCCCGGACTGGAGCGGGGTGTACGTCGATGACGGCGCCATCCTGGTCCACGAGCGCCTGGCCATCGTCGACCCCGCCGGTGGTTCACAGCCGCTGCTCTCCGAAGACGGCGGCCTGGCGCTGGCGGTCAACGGCGAAATCTACAACCACCGCGAACTGAAGGCCGAACTGGCCCAGCCGTACGCCTTCCAGACCGGCTCGGACTGCGAGGTGATCAACGCCCTCTACCGCGAAGACAGCCCGGCCTCGTTCCTGAACCGCCTCAACGGCATCTTCGCCTTCGCGCTGTGGGACCGCGCCGAGCAGCGCGTGCTGATCGCCCGTGATCCGATCGGCGTGGTGCCGCTGTACTGGGGCCACGACCAGGACGGCCGCCTGGTGGTGGCCTCCGAACTGAAGTCGCTGGTGGACATCTGCGCCGACGCCGCGCAGTTCCCGCCGGGGCATTGGTACGACAGCGCCACCGGCACGCTCACCCGTTACTACGAGCGCCCGTGGCGCGACTACGATGCGGTCGAAGGCGTGGAGGCAGATCGCGTCGAACTGCGTGAGGCGTTCGAGCGCGCGGTGCACCGCCAGTTGATGACCGATGTGCCCTACGGCGTGCTGCTCTCCGGGGGGCTGGATTCGTCGCTGGTCGCGGCCGTCGCCGCGCGCTATGCCCGCCACCGTGTCGAAGATGGCGATCAGAGTGAAGCCTGGTGGCCGCGCCTGCACTCCTTCGCGATCGGCCTGAAGGGCTCGCCCGATCTGGCGGCCGCCGCCATCGCGGCCGAAGCCCTGGGCACCGTGCACCACGGTTTCGAGTACACCTTCGAAGAGGGGCTGGATGCGCTGCCGGAAGTGATCCGCCACGTGGAAACCTACGACGTCACCACCATCCGCGCCTCCACGCCGATGTTCCTGCTGGCGCGCCGGATCAAGGCGATGGGCGTGAAAATGGTGCTGTCCGGTGAGGGCAGCGATGAGATCTTCGGTGGCTACCTGTACTTCCACAAGGCGCCGAACGCGCGCGAGTTCCATGAGGAGCTGGTGCGCAAGCTCGACGCGCTCAACAACTACGATTGCCTGCGCGCCAACAAATCGATGATGGCCTGGGGCGTGGAGCCGCGCGTGCCGTTCCTGGATCGCGAGTTCCTCGATGTGGCCATGCGCATCGATGCCAAGCACAAGATGGTCGGGCAGGGCCCCGCCGGTGCACGCCGGATCGAGAAGGCGGTGCTGCGCGAGGCCTTCGAAGGCTACCTGCCGGACTCGATCCTGTGGCGCCAGAAGGAGCAGTTCAGTGACGGTGTCGGCTATGGCTGGATCGACGGGCTCAAGGCCCATGCCGAAGCCCAGGTCAGTGACCGGGTGATGGCCGCGGCGGACAAGCGCTTCGTGCACAACCCGCCGCAGACCAAGGAAGCCTACTTCTACCGCCACGTGTTCGAGCAGTACTTCCCCACCCAGGCCGCGGCGGAGACCGTACCGGGTGGCAAATCCATCGCATGCTCCTCGCCAGCGGCGATCGCGTGGGACGCCAGCTTTGCCGCGATGGCCGATCCCTCCGGGCGCGCCATCGCCGGCGTACACGAACAGGCACTGGCCTGATCGGATGTGCCACACCGCCGCGTCGTCCGCGGTGGTGTGGCGACGCGTGCAGCCCGTAGAATCGCCCCTTCAATCGATGGGGATCGGTCATGGACTCTGACACCACCGGCATGCGCCGCAGCGGGCTGGCCTGGCGCTACCTGGGCTGGGTGGCGCTGCCGCTGTTGATCGGCCTGGGCCTGGCGCGGTTTGCCGGCCCGGCCGTGACCGCGCGGGTGGCACGTGCAGAGTCCTCGCTGGGGGCCGACTGGGCTGCGCATCTGCATGCGCCGCTCGGTCTGTTCCTGCTGCAGTTGCTGGTGTTGCTGATGGTCGCCAAGGGCGCGGGCTGGGTGTTCCGCCGCCTGGGCCAGCCGGGGGTGATCGGTGAGATGGCGGCCGGCCTGATGATGGGGCCGCTGGTGCTGGGCGCCGTGTTGCCGCAGGTACATGGCGTGCTGTTCCCGCCGGCATCGCTCGGTCCGCTCGGTCTGCTCAGCCAGCTCGGCGTGCTGATGTTCCTGCTGGTGGCCGGGGCGGAGCTGGATCTGGGCGGACTGCGGGGGCGACGTCGTTTTGCCTTCGTGGTCAGCCATGCCGGCATCGCGGTGCCCTTCGTGCTGGGCGTGCTGCTCGCGATCTGGCTGTACGGTGCACACGCGCCGTCGGGCGTGGGCTTCACCGGCTTCGCGTTGTTCGTGGGTATTTCATTGAGCATCACCGCTTTCCCGGTGCTGCTGCGCATTCTGGCCGACCGGGGCATGACCGGCACGCCGCTGGGCCAGACCGCCATCGCCTGCGCCGCGCTCGGTGATGCCACTGCATGGTGCCTGCTGGCCCTGATCGTGGCGGCTGCGCAATCGCAGGGCTGGGTGCCCGCGACGATCAATCTGGTCTGCGTGGTTGCCTTCGTCGCGTTGATGCTGGGCGTGGTGCGCCCGTGGTTCTCGCGCCTGGTGATCGCACCGGGCCAGGAAGGACGCTGGCTGCTGATCATGCTGTTGATGGCGCTGGCCTGCGCGCTGGTTACCGAGATGCTGGGCATCCACGCGCTGTTCGGCGCCTTCGCGGCAGGGGTGGCGGTGTCCGGCAACGCCACCCTGCGGCATACCGTGGCCGAGCGCGTCGAGCCGTTCGCGGTCACCTTGCTGCTGCCGCTGTTCTTCGCCATGACCGGCCTGCGCATGCGCGCCGATGCCCTGCAGGCCAGCGACCTGGCGCTGTGCCTGATCGTGATCGTGGTGGCCACGCTGGGCAAGCTGATCGGCACCTGGAGCGCAGCGCGCAGTGCCGGCATGGGCAGCCATGAGGCGTGGAAGCTCGGTGCCCTGATGAACACCCGCGGCCTGATGGAGCTGATCGTGCTCAACCTGGGCTACGAGCTGGGCTTCCTCGGCGACCGCCTGTTTGCCGTGCTGGTGATCATGGCCCTGGTGACCACGGCCATGACCGGGCCGCTGCTCAACGCAATGGAGCGGTGGAAGAGGCGGTAGCCGTAGGGTCGGCCACCGCCCGTGATCATTCCACGGGGACCAGCGTCAGCGTGTACGCGGTCTTGCCCGGCAGGAACGGGGTGGGTGTTCCCTTCACCCAGGCGTCGTGTCCGGCGCCCCAGAACGGTGACAACGGGTGACCGCTCTGCCCACCGGGCATGTGGATCCATCCCTCGGCTTCGTGGCCGGGCGAGACCACCATCCGCTGCGACGCCCCGAACGCGGGCCCCTGCACGCGGGGCATGTCGCGGTCGCCGGGCAACGGATCGGCGGGCATGCACAGCCATCGTCGGGCGACGTTGGGCAGGGCGCGACTGACCGGGTGACAGATCGCGGCGGTGTTGCGCTCGCCCCACGTACGCGCCTCCAGCGGTCCCTGACTGCTCAGGTCTGTCTCCAGCGCCTTGGCGGTATCGGTCAACAGCGCATTCCAGCTGGCATACGGGGGCGGCAGCAGATGCGCCGGCCGTTCGCTCACCAATGGCCACAACACGCCCTCGAACTGCCCCAGTCGCGGCTCCAGATAGGCCTCGCCGAGCTGTGCTTTCGCTGGCGCGAGCAGGCCTTCGCCAACGCGGTCGATCAACATGCCGCGGAAACCGCGGGTGATCCGGTAGCTGACCGAATCGACGCCCGCACGGCCCTCCCATCGCCGGGTTGCGACCTCAAGCCGCTGCAGGGCAGGGTCATCGCTGGTCGTGACGACCTCGCGCAGCAGGTGCCACCAACGCGTGAGCAACAGGGCGCGATCGTCGAGCTGGATCGCCAGCAGGTCGGCCTCGGTGAAGCGCTCCTTCGCCATCAGGCCGTCGCGGATCTGCCGCCCGCGTGCACCCAGGTCGTAGCCCCCGTTCCCGGCGATGGCCAGCGCGTCCCCATCGAGTACACGGCCGTTGGCGGTCCACAGCCGATGGGAGGGGGGATCGATCAATGCGGGCGCGCCATCGCTGCGGATCGCCCACGGCGTGCAGCTCGCGGGCGCCGTGATCGTGTTGCCGTCTGGCGGGCAGCCCGCAGCGCGATCCGGGCGTGTGCCGATCAACCGCCAGGCGATGCGTCCGTTACGGTCGGCGATCACCAGATTCTGCGCGGGAATACCGCTGCGGTCGGCGACCTGGAACGCCTGGTCAAGATCCCTTGCGCGCGCCATCTCGGCAAAGTCCAGACGGACCGCACCGGGAAGCTGCGCCGTCCAGCGCAGTGCCTCGCCACTGCCGTCCGGCCGTTCGTGGAGTACCGGACCCCAGGCGGTCTCGCGCACGCGCAGCGTCACCGGCGCTTGACGGGCGACGCGGATACGCTCTTCATGCGTGGTGATGCCCTGGGCATGGGCGGGTACGCTGCGGAAATCGGCGGTGTCGATGTAACTGTTGGTGAAGCCCCAGGCAACGTGTCCGTTGCTGCCGACGACGATGGCCGGCAGGCCGGGCAGCGAGAAGCCGCTGACATCGACACGCCCGTCGGGCGCCTGCGGATCGGGATAGCGCAGCCGTACCCGGAACCAGAGATTCGGCGCGCGCAGTCCCAGGTGCATGTCGTCGGCGACGATGGCGCGGCCGTCCGTGGTCAGTGCACCGGACACGGCGAAGTTGTTGCTGCCCAGCACGTCCGGGTCCAGATGACCGGCGGCGGCACCGGTTGCCTGCGCCGCATCGAGCCGTCGGAGATCGAGCGCCGTGGCGTCCGGTAGCGGGGCGTTGCCGCGCGCCCCGCCAAACAGGGGGGCATCCCACTCGCTGCCCTCGTGGCTGAGCAGTGCATACAGCGCCGGTGGCACCACCGCGCGGATCCGCGCCATCGCCAGTTCGTTCTGATTGGTGGGGTCCTGCAGGTCGGCATACATCGCCAGCCCGGTCAGCACGCTGTCTTCGGTCCGCCACGGTGCGGGCGTCTGGCGCAGCAGCAGATAGGGCCAAGGCCGTACCCGAAGATCCGCGACGCCTTGGTTGATGCCGTCCACATAGGCCTGCAGGGCAGCGGCACTGCTGCCCGTGGCAACCTCCAGGTGGGCCTCGGTGCGCGCCCGCAGCCGGTGCACGCGCATGCGCTTGTCCATCTCGATCGCCGCCGGGCCGAACAGCTCGGCGAGCTCGCCAGCGGCAGTACGACGCATCAGGTCCATCTCGAAGTAGCGCTCCTGCGCATGCACCAGACCCAGCGCCCGCATCGCATCGGCCTGGGTCCCGGCCTCGATGGTGACCACGCCCAAGGCATCCCGGGTGATGCTCACCGGCGCCGCCAAGCCGGTCATGGCCTGTTCGCCTTCCAGGCGGGGCAGGCTGCCACGCAGCAGCCACCACACCATCAAAACCGCCGCCAGCGTCAGTATCAACACTCCCCAGACCAACCGCTTCAGCCAATGCCGCATCCCGCGCGTCCCCCTGTAGGTGTGGTTCGATTGTAGGGAGGCGTGAACGCCCTGTGCACGCCGACCGAAGCGCAACTGCAACTGATTCCGATTAGATCACCGGAATTCCAGATAGGGCACCATGCGCGCATTGATTCATCAGGAGCACCCCCCATGAAAGGCAACCCGGACGTCATCGCCTGCTTGAAGGAACTGCTGCGCGGCGAGTTGGCCGCGCGCGACCAGTACTTCATCCATTCGCGCCGCTACGAAGACCAGGGCCTGTTCGCGCTCTATGAGCGCCTCAACCACGAGATGGAAGAAGAGACCCAGCACGCCGACGCGCTGCTGCGCCGCATCCTCTTCCTCGGCGGCGACCCGGACATGCGCCCGCATGTGTTCGAGCCCGGCGTGACCGTGGAAGAGATGCTGCAGAAGGACCTGGAGACCGAGTACAGCGTCCGCGACAACCTGGCCGCCGGCATGAAGCTGTGCGAACAGCACCAGGATTATGTCAGCCGCGACATGCTGCTGGTGCAGTTGAAGGACACCGAGGAAGACCATGCCTGGTGGCTGGAACAGCAGTTGGGCCTGATCAAGCGCATCGGCCTGGCGCTGTACCAGACCAGCAAGATGGATGCGAAAGGCACCGCTGCGCACTGAGTGCGGCATCGGGTTCCGCACGCCAGCCAGCCTTCGCCAGCCAGCTGCTGAACCCCCGTCCGCCCGCCAGCCTCTGCCAGCCAGCTGACGTTGATTCGAACAGAGAGGCCGGGGAAACCCGGCCTTTTCTGTGGGCAAAAAGGTTCTCCCTCCGTCCGCGTGGCAAGCCTGAAGCGCTCTGAACCTTTCAGTCGCGGCCGCAGGTGGGTCGAGCGCTGGGCCGCGATGCCCTTGCCGGCGAATGTCCCCCGGCGTCGGCCTGCGGCCGCCACCTCCTCCTTTATTTCGCCCACAAGGGCATCGCGACCCACGTATAGAGACCACTGGCGCTTCACAGCAATGCCCGGTGTTACGCCTGCGCGCCGCGAGCCGAGCCCCGTAGCGGCCGGCAGGCTCTTGGGCAAAATCAAGGAGGAGGACGTCGCCGTCAGGCGGCGGCCGGGGGACATTTGCCGAGGGGCCTGCCGGTCGCTACGGGGCCCCTCACGCTCTCGGTAGACCCGAGCGGAGACACCGCCAGATCCAACATGCACCGCAGGCGCTCCCTTCGTTGGGAGAAGAACAAAAAAACGGCCGGGTTTCCCCGGCCGTTCCGATTCACGTCAACACCGCGACGCTTACTCCACCGCCAGCCCTTCCACCTTCTGCCAGCCACGCGGCAGCAGATGGCCACGGGTGGCGCGGGTGCCCAAGTAGGTGTCCAGATCCTTGAACGACAGGTTCATCGTGCGCTGGCCGCTGCGGACCAGCAGCGTGTTGCCCGGCGCAACGGACACCACCGCGACCACGCGCTCGGTGGCGAGCTTGGCTTTGGGGATGTCGATGATCTTGTTGCCCTTGCCCTTGTCCAGTTCCGGCAGGTCGCTGGCCGCGATCGCCAGCAGGTTGCCCGAGCTGGTCACGGCCACGATGCGGTCCGTCTCCGGATTGGCGACCACGGCCGGGGTCAGCACCTTGGAGCCGGAGGTCAGGTTGAGCATCGCCTTGCCGGCCTTGTTGCGGCCGGTGAGGTTCTCGAAGCGGGTCACGAAGCCGTAGCCGTGCGTGGAGGCCAGCACAAAGCGCGTGTTGTTCTCGCCGCTGGCCAGGGTCATGAAGGCGCTGCCCGGCGCTGGTGAGAAGCGACCGGTCAGCGGTTCGCCATTGCCACGGGCCGAGGGCAGGGTATGGATCAGGGTCGAATACGCCCGGCCCTCGCTGTCCAGGAACGCCACCTGCTGCGTGCTGCGTGCGCGCACCGAACCGAGCAGCGCATCGCCATCACGGTAGGACAGGGTGGACGGGTCCATGTCGTGGCCCTTGGCCGCACGGATCCAGCCCTTCTCCGAGAGCACCACCGTCATCGGCTCGCTCGGCACCAGCTCGGTTTCATCGATGGCCTGCGCCGCGCCACGCTGCACCAGCGGCGAGCGACGGTCATCGCCGAACTTCTTGGCATCGGCCACCAGCTCATCGCGGATCAGCTTCTTCAGCTTGGCCTTGCTCTCCAGGATGCCGACGATCTTGTCGCGTTCCTTGGCCAGCTCGTCCTGCTCACCGCGGATCTTCATCTCTTCCAGGCGGGCCAGCTGCTTCAGCTTGGTTTCCAGGATGTACTCGGCCTGTTCCTCGCTCAGCGCGAAGCGCGCGATCAGCGCCGGCTTGGCTTCGTCCTCGGTGCGGATGATGTGGATCACTTCATCCAGGTTGAGGAAGGCGATCAGCAGGCCATCCAACATGTGCAGGCGGCGCTCGACCTTCTGCAGGCGATGGTTGAGGCGGCGGGTCACGGTGGTGCTGCGGAACTGCAGCCACTCGCTGAGCAGGGTCTTGAGGTTCTTCACCTGCGGGCGGCCGTCCAGGCCGATCACATTGAGGTTGACCCGGTAGCTGCGCTCCAGATCGGTGGTGGCGAACAGGTGGCCCATCAGCTGCTCGGCGTCCACGCGGTTGGAGCGCGGTACCAGCACCACGCGCACCGGGTTGGCGTGGTCGGACTCATCGCGGATGTCCTCCAGCCACGGCAGCTTCTTGGCGCGCATCTGCGCGGCGATCTGCTCGATCACCTTCGACGGCGACACCTGGAACGGCAGCGCATTGACCACGATGTTGCCGTTCTCCTTCAGGAAGGTGGAACGCGCCCGCACGCTGCCGTAGCCGGTTTCGTACATGGTGCGCAGATCGGCGATCGGCGTGATGATCTCGGCGAAGCTCGGGTAGTCCGGGCCTTTCACGTGCTCGCACAGGTCGGTGACCGTCGCATCGGGGTCGTCGAGCAGGTGCAGCAGTGCGCTGACGATCTCGTTGAGGTTGTGCGGCGGCACATCGGTGGCCATGCCCACGGCGATGCCGGTGGTGCCGTTGAGCAACAGGTGCGGCAGGCGCGCCGGCATCCAGGTCGGCTCTTCCAGCGTGCCGTCGAAGTTGGGGGTCCAGTCGGTGGTGCCCTGGTTGATCTCGCCCAGCAGCACTTCGGCGATCGGGGTCAGCTTGGACTCGGTGTAACGCATGGCCGCGAACGACTTGGGATCATCGGTCGAACCGAAGTTGCCCTGGCCTTCGATCAGCGGGTAGCGGTACGAGAACGGCTGGGCCATCAGCACCAGCGCTTCGTAGCAGGCGCTGTCGCCATGCGGGTGGTACTTGCCGATCACGTCACCGACGGTACGCGCGGACTTCTTCGGCTTGGAGGACGCGTTCAGACCCAGCTCGCTCATCGCGTAGATGATGCGGCGCTGCACCGGCTTCAGGCCGTCGCCGAGGAACGGCAGTGCGCGGTCGAGCACCACGTACATGGAATAGTCCAGGTACGCCCGTTCGGCGTACTCGCGCAGGGGCAGCTGTTCAAAGCCGTGGAACGCGGGGCGGGCAAGATCGGTCATGCGGGATTGTTACCTGTGGCAAGGGACGGCGACGGCTGTCGCCCTCGCAGGCGGATGATTATCCGGATGCGGCCGGGGATGCCAAGCCGCGTGATGGGTTCAGGGGGAGTCCGCTGCGCGCCAGATAGCGCCCGGGCGGGCTGCCGAAGTGGCGGCGGAAGACAGTAACGAAGGCGCTGGGGCTGCTGAACCCCAGTTCGTGCGCGATATCGGACACGCTCTGGCCATCGGAGAGCCGGCGCAGCCCCTCGGCCAGCCGGGCCTGCTGGCGCCATTGCGCGAAGCTGAGCGTGGTTTCATCGCGGAAGTGCCGGGTCAGTGTACGCGGCGACAGCCCGGCCCACTGGGCCCATTGCTCCAGGCTGCGGCCGTCGGCCGGGTCGGCGATCAGCTGCGAGGCGATCCTCAGCAGGCGCCGGTCCTGCGGCATCGGCAGGTGCATGCGCTGGCGCGGCGCATTGCGGATCTCGTCCAGCAGGACCTCGATCATGTGCTGCTGGCGCAGGCTCGGCTCGGCCGCGGGCACCCACGCGGTGACGCGCAGCGAGAGCGCCTGCAGGAGATCGGAAATGGCCAGCACGCAAGGTTCGTCGGGCAGATCACAGGCCATCGGCGCGCTCACGATCACGCCCCAGCCACGCAGCGGCCCGCAGATATCCACCGTATGCGGCTCGCCCGGTGGCATCCAGCCGGCACAGCCCGGTGGCAGCGACCAGGTGCCGTGGCGGGTGCGGGTGGTGAGCAGCCCGGCCTCCACGCAGATCAGCTGGGCGCGCCGGTGCTGGTGCCAGTCGATCTCGCGTTCCAGCCCCTTGGGGCTCTCGATGCGGAAGCCGAGCACGCCCAGTCCGTCATCCCGCTCGAACCAGTCCAGGACCTGGTTGCGGATCATCTGGGTGGCCTCGGTCTCCAGCGCTGGCCTGAAAGTGTTATCCATTGTCCAAATTGTAATACCCGGCCAGTGGCGGGCGCCATTAAGGTAGCGACCTCCCCATTGTTCTGATTGCTGCAACACAGCATTTGGTTCCAAATTAAATATTTCTATTGAGAAATATATTTTTTGGAAGAGAATGCTCACCCATGATCTGCCCTGATGCCCATCCCCCCAGCTTCGGACTCCTGCTGCGCCAAGTGCGCGATGGCCTGGTCCGTCAGCTAGACACGTCGATGGCCGAGGAAAACCTCGGTATTGGCTTCACCCACTATCTCGGCCTGAAGGTGCTCGCGGCACGTGCCCCGTGCACCGCCAACGAGTTGGCCCAGGCCCTGGACCAGGTGCCCAGCGCGGTCACCCGCCTGCTGGACAAGCTGGAAGCCCTGGACTGCGTGCGGCGCGAGCCACATGCCCAGGACCGGCGGGCGCTGCAGATCGTGCTGACCGAACCGGGCCGCCAGTTGTGGGCCCGCCTCAAACAGCGGGGCGACCAGACCATCGACGACGCCATGCGTGATCTGTCTGCGGACGAACGCGCGCAGCTGCTTTCCCTCATGACCCGTGTACGCGACTCACTGGTAACGCCATGACTTCCATGTTTGAACGTTCTTATTCACTGCGCCCACTGCGGCCGGTGCTGGTCTCCGCGCTGGCGCTTGCGCTGGCCGCGTGTGCCAGCAGCCGCGGCCTGGAGCCGCAGGGCCGTCTGCTCGATGCCGACAGCCTGCAGACCCAGCGCACCCTGGCCGGCACCGGCCTGAGCCAGCCCGGCTGGCCAGCCACGGACTGGTGGCGCGCGCTGGGCGATCCGCAGCTGGACGCGCTGATCGCCGAGGGCCTGCAGCGCAATCCGGGGCTGGACGCGGCCGATGCACGCCTGCGCCAGGCGCGTGCCCAGATCGGCACCGCCCGCGCCGACCGCCTGCCCAGCGTGTCCGCCTCCGGTGGCTACACCGGCGTACGCCTGCCCGAATCGATGGTCGGCGACGAACTCGGCGGCAGCTATGCCGGCAGCGGCCAGGCCTATCTGAGCTTCAGCTACGGCATCGACCTGTGGGGTGGCAAGCGCGCCGCGTGGGAAGCGGCCGTGGACAGCGGTCATGCCGCCGAAGTGGACGCCCAGGCCGCACGCCTGAATCTCTCCGCCGCCATCGCCGAGGCGTATGCGCAGCTCGGTTACGCGTGGACGCTGCATGACGTGGCCAGCGAAGAACTGGCCCGATCGCAGAAGACGCTGGAGCTGACCCGTCAGCGACGTGCCGCTGGCATCGACAGTGACCTGCAGACCCGCCAGGCCGAAGCCCGTATTCCGGCCGCGCAGCAGCAACAGCAGGCCGCGCAGCAGCAGATCGACGAAGCCCGCACCGCGCTCGCCGCGCTGGTCGGGCAGGGCCCCGACCGGGGCCTGCAGATCGTGCGCCCGCAGGTGTTGAACCCGCTGGCCCTGCAGCTGCCCGGCGTGCTGCCGAGCGAACTGCTCGGCCGTCGCCCGGACATCGTCGCCGCGCGCTGGCGCGTGGAAGCAGCCAACCGCGAGATCCACGCGGCCAAGGCCGCGTTCTATCCCAGTCTCAACCTGACCGCCCTGGGCGGCGTGGTCTCCAGTGAAGTAGACCAGCTGCTCAAGAGTGGCTCGACGTTCGCTTTCCTCGGCCCGGCACTGAGCCTGCCGATCTTCGACGGTGGCCGCCTGCGCGCCAATCTGGGCAAGACCGACGCGCAGTACGACCTGGCCGTGGCCGACTACAACCAGTCCGTGCTCAACGCGCTGCGCGATGTCGCCGACCAGGTCAACGCGGTGCGCTCGCTGGCCGACCAGGCCAATGCCCAGGCCCAGGCCGTCAGCACGGCGCGTGCCGCCCATGATCTGGCCGAACAGCGCTACCGCGCCGGCATCGGCAGCTACCTGGATGTGCTCAGCGTCGAAGAGCAGTTGCTGGTCTCCCAGCAGCGGCTGGCCGAACTGCAGTCGCGTCAGATCCTTGTTTCGGTCCGCCTGAGCCAGGCGTTGGGCGGTGGTTTCACCCCGACCAGCGATGCCGCCACGGTCGCCGCCACCCCCGAATCCTCGCATTCCTGAGAGTCATCCCCATGAGTCAGACCTCCGCCCCCGCTGCCGAGAAGGCAGCTCCCTCCCGTCGCGGCAAGCTGCTGCGCGGCCTGCTGGTCATCGTAGTGCTGCTGCTGGCCGCGCTGGCCCTGTGGTACTTCATGTTCGGCCGCTGGTTCGAAGAAACCGACGATGCGTACGTGCAGGGCAACCAGGTCCAGATCACCCCGCTGATCAGCGGCACCGTGGTCGGGATCAACGCCGATGACGGCATGCGCGTCGAGCGCGGCCAGTTGCTGGTCCAGCTGGACCCGGCCGACACCGAAGTGGCCCTGCAGCAGGCCGAAGCCAACCTCGCCAAGACGGTCCGCCAGGTGCGCGGTCTGTACCGCAGCGTGGAAGGTGCCCAGGCCGAATTGAACGCGCGCCAGGTCACCCTCAAGCGCGTGCGCGAGGACTTCAACCGTCGTAAGGATCTGGCCAGCAGCGGCGCGATCTCCAATGAAGAACTGGCGCACGCCCGCACCGAACTGGCGGCTGCCGAAGCCGCCGTGGCCGGTTCGCGCGAGACCTTCGAGCAGAGCAACGCGCTGGTCGATGACACCGTGATCGCCACCCAGCCGGACGTGCAGGCCGCTGCCGCGCAGCTGCGCCAGGCCTACCTCAACAATGCCCGCGCCGGCATCGTCGCGCCGGTCACCGGTTACGTGGCGCGTCGTTCGGTGCAGGTCGGCCAGCGCGTGCAGCCAGGCAATGCCCTGATGGCCGTGGTGCCGACCGAGCAGATGTGGGTGGAAGCCAACTTCAAGGAAACCCAGCTGCGCCACATGCGCCTGGGCCAGGAAGTGGAGCTGCGTTCGGACCTGTACGGCGGTGATGTGACCTACAAGGGCCGCATCGACAGCCTCGGCCTGGGCACCGGTTCGGCGTTCTCGCTGCTGCCGGCGCAGAACGCCAGCGGCAACTGGATCAAGATCGTGCAGCGCGTGCCGGTGCGTATCGCCATCGATGCCAAGCAGCTGGCCGAGCATCCGCTGCGCATTGGTCTGTCGATCAAGGCCGAAGTCAGCCTGCGTGACCAGAAGGGCACCGTGCTGCCGACCGAGATCGCCAAGGGCCAGGTGTTTGATACCGACGTCTATGCCAAGCAGCTGCACAGCGCCGACGATGTGATCCACCAGATCATCCAGCGCAACCTGCCGCAGCAGGGCAAGGCGAGCTGAGGCGACCATGTCCGCACAAGCTCCCGCCGCACCGGGCGCCCCCGCGGCCCCGGGCACGGCCTTCCGGCCGGCCAACGTCGCCCTGTGCACCGCAGGCCTGGCGATGGCCTCGTTCATGCAGGTCCTGGACACCACCATCGCCAACGTCTCCTTGCCGACCATCGCCGGTAATCTCGGCGCCAGTTCGCAGCAGGCCACTTGGGTCATCACCTCGTTCGCGGTCAGCACCGCGATCGCGCTGCCACTGACCGGCTACCTCAGCCGGCGCTTCGGCGAGACCAAGCTGTTCGTGTGGGCCACGTTGGCCTTTACATTGGCCTCGCTGCTGTGCGGCCTGGCTCAGAGCATGGGCATGCTGGTCGTCTCACGTGCGATCCAGGGTTTCGTCGCCGGCCCCATGTACCCGATCACGCAGAGCCTGCTGGTCTCGCTCTATCCACGTGAGAAACGCGGGCAGGCGCTGGCGTTGCTGGCCATGATCACCGTGGTCGCGCCGATCGCCGGCCCGATCCTCGGTGGCTGGATCACCGACAACTACAGCTGGGAATGGATCTTCCTGATCAACGTGCCGCTCGGCATCTTCGCCGCGCTGGTGGTGGGCAACCAGCTCAAGGGGCGCCCCGAACACGTCGAAAAGCCGAAGATGGATTACGTCGGCCTGATCACCCTGGTGATCGGCGTGGGCGCGCTGCAGCTGGTGCTCGATCTGGGCAACGACGAAGACTGGTTCAGTTCGACCAAGATCGTCGTGCTGGCCTGTGTGTCGGTGGTGGCGCTGGCGGTGTTCCTGATCTGGGAACTGACCGACAAGGACCCCATCGTCGACCTGCGCCTGTTCCGGCACCGCAACTTCCGCGCCGGGACGCTGGCGATGGTGGTGGCCTACGCGGCGTTCTTCAGCGTGGCGCTGCTGATTCCGCAATGGCTGCAGCGTGACATGGGCTACACCGCGATCTGGGCCGGTCTGGCGACCGCACCGATCGGCGTGCTGCCGGTGATCATGACGCCGTTCGTGGGCAAGTACGCTTCGCGGTTCGACATGCGCATGCTGGCCACGATCGCCTTCATCTTCCTGTCCTTCACCAGCTTCCTGCGTTCGGGTTTCAACCTGCAGGTGAACTTCGGCCATGTGGCCGGCATCCAGCTGATCATGGGTATCGGTGTCGCCTTGTTCTTCATGCCGGTGCTGCAGATCCTGCTGTCGGATCTGGACGGTCGCGAGATCGCAGCCGGTTCCGGTCTTGCCACCTTCCTGCGCACGCTGGGCGGCAGCTTCGCCGCCTCGCTGACCACGTGGTTGTGGGCACGCCGCACCCAGGAGCACCACGCGCATCTGACCGAGCACATCTCCGGCTACACCCCGGGCATGCAGGACCAGGTGACCGCGATGGGGCAGGGCGACCTGCAGCATGGCGCGGCGGCGCTCAACAACATGATCAACCACCAGGCCTCGCAGATGGGCTTCAACGACATCTTCTTCCTGCTGGGCTGGATCTTCCTGGCCATCATCGCCTTCCTGTGGCTGGCCAAGCCGCCGTTTGGCGCGGGGGCGGGCGCTGCCTCGGCCGGTGGGCATTGAAGTGCTTGCGGTGAGCTGAAACGAAAAACCCCGCCCAGTGCGGGGTTTTTTGTCAGACTTGTGCATGCTCCGCTGCCCAACTGACGACAGATGCCCCTCTAGTGAGGCGCAAGATTAGTCCTAGCGATCTCACTCCCCCAAGCAGTATGCAGATCGCGACAATGCCTAAGATGATGCTGTAAGGCGGGCCGCGATCAAGGAGCTCGAGCTGAGTGGCTTCCTGAGAAATCGCAGCAAGCGCTGCCAGGACGCCGGTGAGAATGGCCACGATATTGAAGCGGGTGGCCGCGTACTTGGCTTCAAGCTCTAGATGACGGGCCTTGTTCTGCAGCGCTGTTCGCCCAAGGTGGGACAAGCCCTTCGCAACTTGCTCATCTGCTTCATGCCTTTTGTCCATATGCGCATATAGGAACGATCGCGTGGGCATGGTGATGAAGATGGCGAGAGCAGCAAGCCATAAGGCGGCCATGAGGTACATCAGCGAGAGTATGCCCAAGCCCATGGGAAACCATAAGGATGTGTCCTCGTTTCCACTTACGAGTTTGATGATTGTCACGACGATAAGAATTGCGAACCAGCCTACGATGCTCGCAATCGAGATCCTCTCAAACGAGTCATACCAGGACTTAGGGTGAGGCACGGGCCGCAGGTGCTTAAGAACATCCGATGTAGAAAGCAGGTGCGTCTTTTCAGTGCTAACCATCTCAAGTTTCCATCCAGATCTGCAGTCCAATGACGGCATGGAAGGTTGCAACTTGAGGAGAGTGGTTCCTTAGCAACCTACGGCGGTCATTTGACTGGCCCG
>NZ_JBSZJV010000025.1:0-49799 GCF_054188265.1 Stenotrophomonas sp. IS26 | reverse complement strand
GCGGCTGGGGATGTCGCAGCCGCCGCTCAGCCAGCAGATCCGTCAGCTGGAAACGCTGCTCGGCGCGCGGTTGTTCCTGCGCGCGAACCGTCGCGTGGAACTCACCGATGCCGGGCGCGTGCTGCAGGAACAGGCGCGCGAGGTGCTGGCCCGGGTGGAGACCGCGATCGATCTGACCCAGCGCGCGCAGCGCGGGGAAACCGGCGAGCTGCGCATCGGGCTGACCCGGGCCACGCCACTGTCCACGCAGATTCCGCGCGCGATCTTCGCTTACCGCCAGCAGTTCCCGCAGGTGCAGTTGAAGCTGCGCGAGATGAACACCCTGCAGCAGATAGATGCGCTGATGGCCGGCGAACTGGATGTCGGGTTGATCCGCAAACGTGCCCTGCCCGCGCCGCTGATGTCACGCAAACTGTTCAGTGATCCGCTGGCGCTGGTGGTGCACGGCCAGCATCCGCTGGTGCGTGAGCTGCCCGCCGATGCGGCGGTGGCGCTGCGGCTGTTCGCGCATGAGCCGTTCGTCGGGTTCCTGCGCGAGGTCGGTGCGGGCATCCACGATCACTTCATCGCGTTGTGCCGGGGCGCCGGCTTCACGCCGCGCATCGTGCAGGAAGCCGGGGAAGCCTCGACGTTGATCAGCCTGGCGGCCTCAGGGTTGGGGGTAACGGTGCTACCCGCCTCGTGCAGCCATATCCAGGTGGACGGGGCGCGCTTCGTCGCACTCAGCGATCGTGCCGCCAGTTCGGAAGTGCACGTGGCCTGCCGGCGTGGTGCGGCGTCGCCGTTGATCGGGCACTTCACCCGGCTGCTGCAGGGGGTCAGCGGCTGAGCGCGAGCGCGACGGTGGCCGGTTGCACGCGCTGGCCCAGACGCCAGGCGATCACGCCACCGGCCACGGTCAGTACCCCGACGAAACCGCACACGCCCAGCCAGTCCCAGTGGGTGTAGAACACGCCGCCAAGCACCCCGGCCACGCTGGAGCCCAGGTAGTAGGCGAACAGATACAGGGCGGACGCTTCGGCGCGCATCGCACCGGCGCGGCTGCCGACCCAGCTGCTGGCCACCGAGTGGCCGCCGAAGAAGCCGAACGTCACCAAGGCGATGCCAGCGGCCATGCAGCCCAGCCACGGCATCGCCAGCAGCACGATGCCCAGCGCGATCAGTCCATAGCAGATCGCCAGCACGCGGCTGCGGCCATGGCGGTTGGCCTGCTGCCCCATCCACGCCGAGCTGAAGGTACCGACCAGGTACACGCTGAAGATCAGGCCGACCACGGTCTGGCTGAGGCCATACGGCGGCGCCAGCAGGTGGAAGCCGAGATAGTTGTAGAGGGTGACGAACACACCCATCAACACGAACGCGGTGGCGAACAACCACGGCAACCCGGGATCGCCGAACAGGCTGCGCCAGCGCGAAGGCAGTTCGCGCAGTCCGCCGCGACGGCTCTGGAAGTGGCGTGACGGCGGCAGCTGGATCCAAAGCAGCACGGTACTGAGCAGCGCAATCAACGAGACCACGCCAATGCCCCAGCGCCAGCCCCAATGGTCGGCGACGATGCCCGCGATGAGACGACCGCTCATGCCGCCGATCGCGTTGCCGCCGATGTACAGGCCCATCGCCAAGCCCAGCGCGCGGCTGTCCATCTCCTCGGCGAGGTAGGTCATGCCCACCGCCGGTACGCCACTGAGCGCGATGCCGAGCAGCGTGCGCAGCACCAGCAGCGTGGTCCAGTCATCCACCATCGCGGTGGCGACGGACAACACGCTGGAGGCCAGCAGCGCTGCGACCATCACGCTGCGGCGCCCGACGCGGTCGGAGATCAATCCCGCGATCAGCATCGAGACCGCCAGCAGACCGGTGGTCAGCGACAGGGTCAGCGCACTGTTGGCTGCGGAGACGCCGAAGTGGCGACTGAATTCCGGCAGCAGCGGCTGCACCGTGTACAGCAGCCCGAAGGTGGAGAAGCCGGCCAGGAACAGCGCGGCCGCCGTGCGCCGGAAGGCCGGGGTGCCCTGCTGGATCTGATCGCCCGCGGCCGCTGCGGTGCTGGTCAGGGGGCTGCGGTCGGGGACCGCTGCGGTGTCGCCATTCATGCCGGTAAGGCCCGCGTAGACGGGCCGGAGCGAGGAGTCAGCGCTCAGGATAGGCAGCGTCGGTAGGTCGATCCATAACCTGATAGGTCTGAATCGAGATGTTTCAGATATCGATTCAGATCGCGGGCGCGGTTACAGCGCCTGCCAGGTCAGGCCTTCGCCGCGCCGGTAGTACACATGCGAGGCCTTGCCGTACAGCGCGCTGGCCTGGACCAGGCCGAAGAAACGTCCGTCAGCACTGTTGCCGCGGTGGTCGCCGAGCATCAGCACCTGCCCGGCGGGTACGGTCAAGCCGGTGATGTCCGGGCCACCCCCCTGGCCCAGATCCAGCTGGGCCAGATGCTGGCCGAAGTCTTCGATCTCACCGACCCCGGCCTGGGCCAGCGGATGGCCGTTGATGCTCAGGTGACCGTCGTGCAGCTCGACCCGATCCCCGCCGACCGCCGCGATGCGCTTGATCAGCCGGGTGCCGTCCTGCGGTGAATCGAACACCGCCACGTCACCGCGCTGCGGCTGGCCGATGTGCAGCAACTCCATCGAGGTGAACGGCAGGCGCACGCCGTAGGCACGCATGTCCACCACCACCCGGTCGCCCGGCATCAGCGTGTGCTGCATCGAGCCGCTGGGTACCTGGTAGTGATTGGCCAAGGTGTCGCGCGCCGCAGCGAGCAGGCCGAGCATCACCAGCAACGGCAGGGCTTCCTTCTTCAGCCAGCGCAGCAGGCGATGGTCGGTGGGGGCAGAGGCGGCGGCGGGGGTATCCATACGGGCGCTCCAGGAAGTGTGTGGCTGTGACCGGACGGACGGCGGGCAAGTTCCCTGCCCGGGCCTGAAAAAGCTACGCACTGTTTACGCGGGGGCCGCCCGGTCGGCATCGTGGTTTTACGGGGCGCGGCCGCATCGTGGCGACACCGCGCCGCAGGGCGCTTCGAAGAGACGTTCCATGACCATCCTGCTGATCCGGCACACACCGTCGAACGCCGTGCCGGACGCGTCGCCGCTGCCTGCGCGGGTCGCCGGGCACCGCCTGGCCTGCCGCGACTGCGACTCCCTGCCGGCCCTGGTGCGCTGCCTGCAGCGTGCCCAGCGCAGCCGCCCGGCGCTGGTCCTGATCGCCACCGCGGCGGTCGATGCGCCGCAGTGGGCCCGTTATGGCCAGGCGCTGCGCACCGCGCTGGAGGACCTGCCGATGCCGTACATCGAGATGTCCAGCAACGACGACGACGCGCTGGACGAGCACCTGCATCCGCAGCATGCCCCGGCCGCGCGGGTGGTCTGCAGCAGCGGCCCCCAGGATGCGTGTCGCCTGTCGTTGGCGATCGCCGCCCATCGCCTGCAGGCCGTGGAGGGCTGAGCCATGTCGATCTTCATCATCCGGGGGCCGGAAGCGGCCGGGCAACTGATCCGTACCGCACAGCCGCTACCGGCACTCGTTCTCAAATCCCTGGTGCATCGCGCGATCGATGCGGGCACCACGGTGGCGATCCGCGCGTGTGGCTCGGAGCAGGAACTGCTGGATGCCCTGCGCGTGGCCGACCACAGCCGCGGCGAAGTCACCCTGCTTGATCCGGGTGCGTGCGTGGACAGCGCGCGCCTGCAGCGCCTGCTGCCGCATCTGCATAACGCCTACGTGGAAGTGCACGACGACGATGCGCGTGCACCGGAGGCATGCCTGCCGGCGCATGTGGGCCAGCGCATCGGCGTGGCGCGCGGGTACTGCGCACAGAGTTACATGCACGCGCTGGAGATCGCGCTGGATCACCTGGGACGCAGTGAGATCGCCGAGGGCGTGCACGTGGGGACGTGATGCGCGGGGCCGGTGGGGCGGGCGCTGGGCCCCCATGCCCTTGGAGGCGAAATAAAGGGGGAGGGGCGGCCGCAGGCCGACGCCGGAGGACATTCGCCGGAAAGGGCATGGGGGTCCAGCGCCCGGCCCAGCGGAGCAGCAACCCAAAAAAACGGCAGGGTTTCCCCTGCCGTTTCAATATCATCGCGCACTGGTGGCAAGCGTACCGACCAACGGTCGGTACCTACCGGGATGCCGCGATTATTTCAGGCCACGATTGACCAGCAGCGGTTCCACCGACGGATCCTTGCCGCGGAACTCGCGGTACAGATCGGCCAGCTCCACGCTGTTGCCGCGCGAGAGGATCTTGTCGCGGAAGACCTGGCCGTTCTCCGGGGTCAGGCCGCCGTTCTCCTTGAACCACTCGAAGGCGTCATGGTCGAGCACTTCGGCCCAGAAGTAGGCGTAGTAACCGGACGAATAACCGCCCCCCCAGATGTGGTCGAAGTAGCTGGTGCGGTAGCGCGGCGGCACCTGCGGCAGGTCGACCTTGAACTTCTTCAGCGCGGCCGCTTCAAACGGCGCGACGTCCTGCAGCTTGGCGTCGGCCGGCTGGGTGTGCCAGGCCAGGTCGAGCAGGGCGGCCGAGAGGTACTCGGTGGTCGCATAGCCCTGGTTGAAGGTGCGGGCCTTGAGGATCTTGTCGACCAGCGCCTGCGGCATCGGCTCGCCGGTCTTGTAGTTCTTGGCGTAGTTGGCGAAGACCTTCGGGTCCAGCGCCCAGTGCTCGTTGAACTGCGAGGGGAACTCGACGAAATCGCGCGAGGTGCTGGTACCGGCGATGGACGGGTACTTCACCTTCGAGAACATGCCGTGCAGCGCATGGCCGAACTCATGGAACATCGTGGTCACATCATCGAAGCTCAGCAGCGCGGGCTGGCCGGCGGCGGGCTTGGTGAAGTTGCACACGTTGTAGACCACCGGCTTGGCACCGGTCAGGCCGTCCTGTTCGACGAACACATCCATCCAGGCGCCGCCGGACTTGCTGTCACGCTTGAAGTAGTCGGTGTAGAACAGGGCCAGCGAGGTGCCGTCCTTGTCGAACACTTCGTAGACCTTCATGTCCGGGTGGTAGGTGGGGATGTCGGTACGCGGCTTGAAGGTGATGCCGTACAGCTGCGTGGCGGCGTAGAAGACGCCGTTCTGCAGCACGTTGTCCATCTCGAAGTACGGCTTGATCTGCGATTCGTCCAGGTCGTACTGCGCCTTGCGCACCTGTTCGGCGTAGAAGTCCCAATCGGAGGCAGCGAGCTTGAAACCGCCCTTCTGCGCGTCGATCACCTTCTGCATTTCGCTGATCTCGCCACGCGCCTTGGCGGTCGCGGCCGGCACGGTGTCGGTCAGCAGCTTGAGCGCGGCGGCCGGGGTCTTGGCCATCTGGTCGGCCAGGCTGTAGGCGGCGTAGTTCTCGAAGCCGAGCAGCTTGGCCTTCTGCGCGCGCAGCTGGGCCAGGCGCTGGATGGTCTCGCGGGTGTCGTTGGCGTCGCCCTTTTCAGCACGGGTCTCCGACGCCTTGAGCACGGCGGCGCGTTGCTCGCGGTCGCTCAGCGAGCCGAGCACCGGTTGCTGCGTGGTGTTCTGCAGCGGCAGCAGGTACTTGCCATCAAGATTGCGGGCCTTGGCATCGGCGGCGGCGGTGTTGATCGCATCCTCATCCAGGCCGGCCAGCTTGGCCTTGTCATCGACGACCACGGCACCGGCGGCGGTCGCGGCGACCAGGCGGGTGTGGAACTGCGTGGCCAGCGTGGTTTCTTCGACGTTGAGCTTGCGCAGCGAGGCCTTGTCGGCATCGTTCAACTGCGCACCGGCACGCACGAACTCCTGGTAATCACGCTCGACCAGGCGCTTCTGCACCGGGTCCAGGCCCAGCGCATCGCGCTGGTCGTAGATGGTCTTGATGCGGGCGAACAGCTTCGGGTCGAGGTTGATCTCGTCCTGGTGCTCGGCCAGCTTCGGGGCGACTTCTTCCTGCACCTTCTGGCGTGCATCGTTGGTGTCGGCCTGGACCAGGCCGAAGAAGATGCGCGACACGCGGGTCAGGGTCTCGCCGCTGCGCTCCAGCGCTTCGATGGTGTTGTCGAAGGTGGCCGGCTCGGGGTTGTCGGCGATCTTGCGGACTTCGGCCAGGTGCTGCTTCATGCCTTCGTTGAAGGCCGGCAGGTAGTCACTGTCCTTGATCTTGTCGAACGGCGGCGCCTGGAACGGCAGCGTGCTGGCGCTCAACAGCGGGTTGGCGGACGCATCGGCCGGCTGCTGGGTCGGGGCGGGCTGGGTATCGGTCACGGGGGTGGACTCCTTGCCGGAACAGGCCGCCAGCGCCAGGCTGATGGCAGCGGCCAAAACTACGGTACGCGACATGAAACGGGCTCCTTGGATGAGGGCGCGGGACGTGAAATCCCGCAGCCGATCACCCTACTCCCAAAGCCCGCAGGCGGCATGTGCCGGTCGTGGCGCGTGGCTGTGCGGGCCGTGGGGGCTACCCGGTCCGGCCCGCCCGGCGGCGCTCAGACGGTGCCGCGGGTCTTGCCCTGCCAGGGGCGGTAGTACGCGCGGATCGCGGCCATGTCGGCCGCGTCGTTGCCGGTGGGATGGAACAACGGGCCGATGCCGATGGTCTTTTCCGGGTAGTGGAAGTACGCGGCCAGCACCGGCACATCGGCCATGCGCGCGATCTTGAGGAAGCCGGCCTTCCAGTGCTGCACTGCCTTGCGCGTGCCCTCCGGGGTGATCGCGTACCACAGGCGGTCCGAGCCACGGATCAGGCTGACTGCCTGCTCCACGGTGCCCTGCGGTGAGCTGCGGTCCAGCGGGATGACGCCGAGCTTGCGCAGCAGCGGCCCCAGTGGCCACCAGAACAGCGAGGCCTTGCCCAGCACCTTGACCTGCATGCCCAGCGCGATCTTCGCCGCCATGCCCCAGAAGCCGTCCCAGTTGGACGAATGCGGGGCGATGATGAACACCACTTTGGGCACATCGGGCAGGGTGCCGGTCACTTTCCAGCCGCCCAGGCGAAGCGTGCAGCGGGCCAGCCAGCGGAGGAAGCGGTTCGGTTTGACCTGCGGCATGTTCGGCGGAACCACCGGCAACAACGGACTTCGGTTGTTCAAGCAATCACTCCCAATTGCGTGTGGTGCGCCCGCGCTTGATCTGCGCGCGCCCCTTTTTGGCGTCCAGACGACGCAGTTTCGACCCGTAGGTCGGCTTGGTGGCCACGCGTGCCTTGGGCACGCTCAGCCCCGCCTGGATGAAGGCGGCCAGTCGATCGCGCGCGTCCTCGCGGTTACGGTCCTGGGTACGGAAACGCTGTGCATCGATGACCAGCACGCCTTCGCCGGTCATGCGCCGGTCGCGGCGGGCCAGCAGGCGCGCGCGCAACGGCTCGGGCAACGAAGGCGAGCCAGCCACGTCGAAGCGGAGCTCGACGGCGGTGGAGACCTTGTTGACGTTCTGGCCACCGGCGCCGCTGGCGCGCACGAACCGCTCGACGAGTTCCGTATCCGGAATCGTCAGGTGCGCGCTGATGGTGACTGGCCCGTTGCCCATGGGCGGCATTGTAAGGGGAGGACCGCCGGCCGGGTGACTGCAACGTGCGTGGATGTCGCCGATAACGTCCTCAATTACGGTCTGATGACGCCATCGCAGGTATTCTCCGGTTTCCCGCAACGCAGGATGCTCCGCAATGTTCCCGATCCGCCCGATGGCCCGCCGTGGCCTGATCCGCATGACATTCGCCCTGGCGCTGGGCCTGGGCGCGATCGCGCCGGCCATCGCCGCGCCGCCTTCGGATGCCGACATCAACCGCCTGCTGGCCGCCTCGCGCGCGCAGAGCATGCTCGATACGATGCTGCCGCAGATCGAGGCGATGCAGCGCCAGCAGTTCCAGCAGGTGGCGCAGCAGCGTCAGCTGGATGCGACGCAGCAGGCGCAGTTGCAGCGGATCGAGCAACGGACCAGCCAGACGGTGCGCCAGGCGCTGTCCTGGAAGGAGCTGCGGCCGATGTATGTGGATCTGTACAAGCAGACCTTCAGCAAGGAAGACGTGCTGGCGATGGCGGAGTTCTATGAGAGCTCGGCGGGGCAGAGCCTGTTGGACAAGACGCCGGCGCTGATGCAGAACGTGATGGTGGCGATCCAGGCCAAGATGCAGCCGCTGTTCGTGGATCTGCAGAAGGACCTGGAGGCGATCGTGAACGAGCCGGCGCCTGCGGCCGCACCGGCGAAGAAGTAATCGGGCTCGGGATCACAGAGGGTTACGTGTCAGTCCGCGTACGGCAGCTGTTCGTTTTCCATGGATGAGTAAGCCGGGCAGCCCAGGTCAGCGCACTTCCCAGTCGAACAGATCCATCGCCTTGCGGAATTCGCCGTCCACCGGCGCGCTGATGTCCATCGGCGTGCCATCCGGATGCGGGAAGCGCAGGCGCTCGGCGTGCAGGAGCATGCGGTGGATGCCCTGCATGCGGAAGCTGCGGTTGTGGCGGCCGTCGCCGTGGCTGGTGTCACCGATCAGGTGATGCGAGAGGTGCTTGAGGTGGCGGCGGATCTGGCGGAACCGGCCGGTCTGCGGCTGGCAGCGCAGCAGGGCGTAGCGTGAGGTCTCGAACTCGCCCATCGGAATCGCGATCTCGCCCACGGCGACACGCTGGAAGTGGGTGATCGCCTGCTTCTTGACCGGTTTGCCGGGGCCGCCATCGAGGTCGTGGTCGACGGTGAAGGCCTCATCGGCCGGCCAGCCGCGGCAGATCGCGAGGTAATCCTTGGTGACGTCGCCGCCCATCAGCGATTTGCCGAGCACGCTGGCGCTTTCGCGATCAAAGGCGAGCAGCAGGCAGCCGCTGGTGGCGCGGTCCAGACGATGGACGAGGAAGATCGGCTTGCCGAGCTGTTCGCGCAGGCGGTCGGCGAGGAAGTCGTCTTCGCCCCGGGCAAGCTTGCTGTCGTGGACCATCAGCCCGGCGGGCTTGTTGACCACGGCGAGCTGGTCGTCCAGGTGCAGCAGCTGCAGGGGCGGAAGCGCCACCGGCGGCTCGGCCAGGGCCGCTGCCGGCAGCTCGATCACGCTCATCGGCGCCACCAGGCACTGGCCAGCGAGAACACCCCCGCCGCGCCGGTCACCCAGCTCCACACCGGGGCATCGCCGAAGTACCAGCCACCCGGCTGCAGGCCATACAGCACCGCGGCGACGATCATCAGGCCGACGCCGGCAATCGCGGCCACCGCGCGCTTCTGCAGTTTCTGCACGCTGACGTTCAGCGCCGCCAGATCACGCGAGCGCATCGACAGTTCATGATCACCTTCCACCTGCTGGCGCAGCCAGGCGTGGACCAGGCGCGGCATGTCCGGCGTATGCGTCATGATTTCGGGCAGGCGCTTGCGCACTTCCTTCAGCACCCGGCGCGGGCTGTAGCGTTCGCGCAGGATGCGTTCCAGCACCGGCCGCGCGACCGCCCAGATATCCAGTTCCGGATCGAGCTGACGGCCGACACCTTCGATGTTGAGCAGTGTCTTCTGCAGCAGGATCAGCTGCGGCTGCAGCGTGAGCTCGTAGCGCTGGGCCACGCGGAACAGCTTGATCAGCACCTCGGCCAGCGAGATCTGCGACAGCGGGCGGGTGAAATACGGTTCGCACACCGAACGCGCGGCCGCTTCGAGTTCATCGATGCGCACGTTGTTGGGCATCCAGCCGGCTTCCACATGCAGCGCGGCCATGCGCCGGTAGTCCTTGTTGAAGATGGCCATGAAGTTCTCGGCCAGGTAGTACTGATCTTCTTCGGACAGCTGGCCCATGATGCCGAAATCCAGCGCGATGAAGCGCGGGTTGTCGCGGCGCGCCGGATCGGTGTCGACCCAGATGTTGCCGGCGTGCGCATCGGCGTGGAAGAAGTTGTCGCGGAACACCTGGGTGTAGAACACCCGCACGCCCTTGGCGGCCAGCGCCTTGCGGTCGATGCCGGCCTTGTCCAGCGCGACGATGTCGTCCGACGGGATGCCCCACACCCGCTCCAGGGTCAGCGCGCGCTCGGCGGTGTGGCTCCAGATCACCTCGGGCACGTACAGATCGTCCGAGTCGATCCAGTTGCGGCGCAGCACGCTGGCATTGGCGCCTTCGCGCTGCAGATCCAGTTCGGCGGCCAGGGTGTTTTCGACTTCGGCGACCACTTCGCGCGGGCGGATCTTGTCGGCGCGCGGGTGCGCGCGTTCGATCAGCGCGGCGGCCGACTTGAGCAGCGCGATGTCGGCGTCGATCTGCTTTTCGATGTCCGGGCGCAGCACCTTGACCACCACCTGGCGGCCATCGGCGAGCGTCGCCGCGTGCACCTGTGCGATCGAGGCCGAGGCCAGCGGCTGCAGATCGAAGCTGGCGAAGGCTTCGCTCACCGGGCGGCCGAGCGCGCGCTCGACAATGGCCTGCGCGGTAGCGCCATCAAACGGTTTGACCCGGTCCTGCAGCAGGGTGAGTTCGTTGGCGACGTCGGCCGGGATCAGGTCACGGCGGGTGGAGAGGATCTGGCCGAACTTGACGAAGATCGGGCCGAGGTCCTGCAGCGCCAGGCGCAGGCGCGCACCGCGCGACTGTGCGGCGATGTCGGCCGAGGCGCGTGGCACGAACGGCTTGGCCAGGCGCAGCCAGCGTTCGGCCGGGGTGCCCTGGAGCAGATCGTCGAGGCGGTAGCGCAGGATGATGCGGCCGATGCGGCTGGCGCGGAAGATCGCCTTCATGCGCCCACCTGCCGCAGGCGCTGGACGCGCACGGCCATGCGTTCAACGTCGTCGCGCATCACGTCCACATCGTCGTGGAAGGCATCCAGTTCTGCTCGGGGTACCACGTCGCGCGACTCCTCGGTGACAAATTCAGCGGCGCTGTGCGCCAGGTCGGACGCGCCGCGGCGCGCGTGCTGCAGTGCCGAGCGCAGGGTGTTGGCGATCTGCACGCCCATCACCTCGCCGAACACGCGCACGAACGGCTGCTGCCAGTCCGGATCGAAACGGGTCGCGAGCTGCTGCAGGCGGCGGGCCAGCTCGGCATCGCCGGAGACCTTGACCCGCCCGGCCGGCGCATCACCGCCACGGCGTGCATTGGCCAGGAACGGCAGCTGGGCCAGCACCCCGCCCAGCGTGCTGCGCACGGCCAGGTCCGGCACCTGCTGCGGATCGACCGGGCCGACCGTGAGGCGCTCCCCGTCCACCCCGATCCGCATCGCCAACGCAGGCGATTCCAGGGTCAGCGCGATGTGGCGGCCATCCAGCGCGGCCAGCGCGCTGCGGGTGTCCGGGTCCAGCGCCAGCGCGCGGTTGAGCGTGAGCTGCAGCGCATTGCCAGCCAGCGGCTTGAGGGAAGAGAGCAGGGAACGGGCCATCACCGCATTCTACCGTGTGCCCTTGAACGGCGGGCGTGCTCCCGGGCGCCGACTCGGTTCATGCTATGGCACCCCAACACAGTGACAGGAGCGGCAACAGGCATGGGCAAGACCCGGGTAGGCATCATCTTCGGCGGCCGTTCGGCCGAGCACGAGGTCTCGCTGCAGTCGGCGAAGAACATCCTCGATGCGCTGGACAAGGACCGCTTCGAGGTCAGCCTGATCGGCATCGACAAGCAGGGCCAGTGGCACGTGAGCGACCCGCGCGACTTCCTGCTCAATGCCGGCGACCCGGCACGGATCGCGCTGCACCGCTCGGGCAATGCGGTGGCGGTGCGGCCGGGCCTGGAGCGCCAGCAGCTGGTGCCCACCGATCCGGCCACCGCGCTGGAGCAGATCGACGTGGTGTTCCCGATCGTGCACGGCACGCTGGGCGAGGACGGCTCGCTGCAGGGCCTGCTGCGCATGGCCAACCTGCCCTTCGTGGGCTCAGGCGTGTTGGGCTCGGCAGTGGCGATGGACAAGGACGTGGCCAAGCGCCTGCTGCGCGATGCCGGGCTGGCGGTGGCGCCGTTCGCCTGCTTCAACCGGGTCACTGCGGCGCGGGCCGATTACGCCGCGCTGGTCGCCGCGCTGGGCACGCCACTGTTCGTGAAGCCGGCCAACCAGGGCTCCTCGGTGGGTGTGAGCAAGGTGCGCAACGAGGCGGACTTCCATACCGCCCTCGCGCTGGCGCTGTCGTTCGATCACAAGGCGCTGGTGGAAGCGGCGATCGACGGCCGCGAAATCGAGTGCGCGGTGCTCGGCAACGAACACCCCGAAGCCAGCGTCTGTGGCGAGGTGGTCGTGCACGATGATTTCTATTCGTACGACACCAAATACATCAGCGAGACCGGTGCCGACATCGTGGTGCCGGCGGCCATCACCGATGCGGAGCAGTCCCGTATCCGGCAGATCGCCGTGCAGGCCTACCAGGCACTGGAGTGTGCCGGCCTGGCACGCGTGGATGTATTCCTGACGCCGGCCGGCGAGGTGGTGATCAACGAGATCAACACGTTGCCCGGCTTCACCCGCATCAGCATGTACCCGAAGCTGTGGGCAGCCAGTGGGCTGGATTACACCGCCCTGATCACGCGGCTGCTGGAACTGGCGATGGACCGGCATGCGCGTGAGCGCGATCTGCGCAGCGCCATCGCAACGACGGCCTGAACATCGTTGCCGATGTCAGGCCGTCATTATTTCCGCAGGGCGTCCCACGCCGGAGAGAGGTAGCGCGGGACGCGCCGGACACTAGGTCCGCTTGCGGAACATCGAAACCACCGCCAGGATCAGGAAAACGACGAACAGGATCCAGGCGACGTTGCTGGCGGCGCCGGCAATGCCCGAGAAACCAAGCACCGCCGCGATGATGGCGATGACAAAAAAGATGACGGCGTAATGCAGCATGTCGACCCTCGCGTTGATGCGTGCCGGAGTTGGCGTGGGGCCATGTTCACCAACCTGCGGTGTTCAGGGAGTGATGGAATCCTGTGCGTTCGATGAAGATGCCAGCCGGGCCAGCCCTTCTTCGATGCTGACCAAGGGGACATAACCGAAGTCGCGGCGGGCCGGTTCCATGCTGTACCAGTGCGGGGTGCACAGCTGCTCGGCCAGGAAGCGGGTCATGGGCGGCTCGCCGCGCAGGCGCATCAGCGGCCACAGCCGCTCGCAGACCGCGCCGATCCGGTAGGCCGCCTTGAAGCTGATCGACTTTGTCACTGGCGGCGCATCCACCGCGGCCAGCAGCTTGTTGAGCAGCTCGCGCATCGGCAGCGGCTCGCCGTTGGAAATGAAGTACGCCTTGCCGGCGCAGGCCGCGCCCGGGGCCAGGTGCTCCAGGGCCAGGAAGTGGGCCAGTGCGGCGTTGTCGATGTAGGTGGTATCGACCTTGTTCTGCCCATCGCCGACGAAGCGCAGGCGGCCGGCGCGGGCGCGCTCAGCCAGACGCGGTACCAGTTGCTGGTCGCCCGGGCCCCAGATCAGCCGCGGCCGCAACGCGACCGTGGCCAGCTGCGCATCGTTGGCCGCCAGCACGCGCTGCTCGGCGATGGCCTTGGTGGCCGCGTACGGCGCCTGGAAGTTCTCGCCATACGGCACCTCGTCCGCGCCCAGGCCCTCCACTGGATGCGTGGCGCGATGGGTCACGCTGGGCGTGGAGGTGTAGACCAGCTTGCCCACGCCGTGCGCGCGACAGGCCGCGATGACATTGTCGGTGCCGACCACGTTGGCCTGGTGGTAGCTGTCATAGCTGCCCCACGCACCGGCCTTGGCCCCGTTGTGGAGGACCGCATCGACCCCGGCCACCGCATGCATCACCGCCTGCGCATCGGCCAGGTCGCCGCGGATCTGGCCCACGCCCATCGCCTGCAGCGCAGGGTAGTGGCCGCGGTTGAACGCCAGCACCTGGTGACCCCGCTCGATCAGTCCCTTGCACAGGGCCTGGCCGAGGAAGCCGCCGCCGCCGGTCACGAGGATCTTCATGCGTGCTGCTCCAGTTGCGCGGTGGCCCATACCGTGAGCTTCTCGCGGCCGATCTTGGCGTTGTGGCGGATGTCGACCGGGAAGCCCGGGTGCGGCAGGAACTGCTCGATGCGCGCGGTGTGCGCATGTGCGGCCGCTTCACGACGCAGGCGCTCGACCAGGGCGGGCGAATCGATGGTGCCGGGCTGCAGTTCGTAGCACAGCACCGGCCGCTGCCGACCCGGCGCACCCACGCCGACCAGCGCGGTGCGGGCGATGCCGTCCAGCGCATTGAACACCGGCTCGACCTGCTCGGTGTACAGCGGCCCCTGCGCGGTTTCCACGCGCTGGGTCTTGCGCCCACAGAACCACAGCCGGCCCTGCGCATCGAAGTAGCCGACATCGCCCATCCGGTGCACGACCCGGGTGCTGCCATCGGCCAGGGTTTCGGTGATCTTCGCCGCCGCGGTGGCCTGCGGGCGGTTGAAGTAGCTGTCGGTGGCGGTCGGGCCGGCCACGGTGATCTCGCCCACCTCGCCGGCGGCCAGCACACGGGCCTGCGACCATGCCGGCAGCGGCGCGTCGTCGATGGCGATGATGCGCACCTCGTTCGGCGCGACCACGCGGCCGACACAGGTACCGGCGCCGGCCTCGGTGGCCTGGCGGGTGTTCTCCAGCTCGCGGCCTTCGATCACCGCCACCGGCAGGCACTCGGTGGCGCCGTAGGGGGTCCAGAACTGGGCGTCGTCGGGCAGCAGGCGGCGGATCCGCGCGACCACATCCGGCGGCACCGGTGCCCCGGCCGAGGTCACCCGGCGCACGCTCGGCAGCGGCTGGCCGTGATCGGCCAGGACCCGCATCAGCGCCGGCGAGCCGAACAGCTGGGTGACGCCGAAGCGGTTGATGGCGTCATGCAGCTTGCGCGGATCGGCCTGGGCCGGGCGGGTCGGGTCCATGTCCGGGATCACCGAGGTCAGCCCCAGTGCCGGATCGAACAGCGCGAACGGCGGGAAGGTCGGCAGATCCACCCCACCCGGCTCCATCCCGAAGGCGGCGCGCAGCAGCTCGACCTGGCCGACGAAATGACGGTGGCGGTAGACCACGCCTTTGGGCACGCCGGTGGAGCCGCTGGTGAACAGGATCGCCGCGACATCCTCGCCATCGGTCGGGGCCAGCGCAGGCGCCGCCGTGGCGCCCTGGGCTTCCAGCCGGGCCAGGGTGGTGCCACCCCAGCCCCAGCGGCGGCCGACGGTCACCAGCAGGCGCGCAGAGCGGCACCAGCGCAGCACCAGGCGCGCCACGTGGGCCAGGCCGATGCCGATGAAGGCCTGCGGCTGGGCCTCGTCCAGGCATTGCTTCAGCGCGCGCTTGTCGATGCCCGGGTCGACCAGCACCGGGACCGCGCCGTTCTTGAACAGCGCGAACATCAGCAGGAAGAACTCCGGCGAGGGCCGCACCATCACCACCGCGCGCACGCCGCGGCCGATGCCGTGCGCGGCCAGGCCGGCCGCCATCGCGTCGCTGCGGGCGTTGAGGGTGCGGTAATCCAGGGTGACGTCATAACGCGCCATGCCGCCGGGCCCGGGCTTGCCGGGGCAGCGGATGGCGATCTGGTCGGGGCGTTCACGGGCCAGCTCGGGCAGGCGCGCGGCGATATTGATGGCGCTGTTCATCCGTTCATTGTCGCCGCTGCAGAAAAATCTTGCGCGCCGGCCGGTGGCGTGGAAAATTCGCGCCCTTCCCTCCTGCTTCGCTGCCGCCCAAGGCCGGTGCCCCATGCCCCATCCCTGCCTCACCTGCGGCGCCTGCTGCACCCAATACCGTGTGGCCTTCCACTGGATGGAATCGGACGAGGTCACCCCCGGTGGGGTCCCGCACGAGCTCACCCAGGTGCTGGACCCGCACCGGCTGTGCATGCGCGGCACCCTGTCCAAGCCGGTCTACTGCGTGGCGCTGGATGCGGAGATCGGGGTGTATTCGCGCTGCAGCATCCATCCCAACCGCCCCAGCGTGTGCCGCGAGGTGGATGCCTCGTGGGAGTACGGCAAGGCCAGCCCGCAGTGCGACAAGGCGCGCGTGGCGCACGGCATGCCGGCGCTGACCCTGGCCGACTGGCGCTGGCGGGACGAGGCGGACAATGACGATGATCATCCTGACGACAACGGCAATTCCCCGGCGCCGCCGCAGGCACCGATCGCGGCGTAAAGATCGGCATGGGCAGGTGACGACCGTTGGTCGTCACGCCGATCAGATCGGGTTCGCGTCCAGGAAGGCGCGGATCTTCGGCACCAGCACCTCGTGCTTGTCTTCCAGCACGTAATGCCCGGCATCCTCGAAGGCATGCACCTGCGCCTGGGGCAGTGCGGCCTGGAAGCCCTTCAGGAAGTGGTGGTCGAACACGAAATCACGCAGCCCCCAGCCGATGAAGGCGGGACGGTCGGCGTAGCTGGGCAGGGTCTGGCCGGAACGCTCCAGCAGCGACCAGGCCTTGTCGGCCGGTGACAGCGGAATGTCCTGCATGAAGCGGATGGTGCTGATGCGGTTGGCGTAGCTGTTGTACGGCGACACGTAAGCGCGGCGCACCTCGGCCGGCATCTTCCGTTCCACGCCCAGCCACGAGGCACCGGACGAGAACGCGTTGAAGGTGCGGATGAGCCACTCGCCGATCTTCCAGTGGCGACCCAGCGCGATCTGCCACGGCATCTTCTTCGCGGCCGGCATCGGGAAGGCGGCGGTGTTGAGCACCACCAGGCGCTTGACCTGCGCGTGGTGCGACAACGCCCAACCGAAGCCGATCATGCCGCCCCAGTCGTGCACGGCCAGGGTCACCGGGCCGGTGATGCCCAGGTGCGCGAGCAGCGCCTCCAGGTCATCCACGCGCGACTGCAGGGTGTAGTCGTAGTGCGCGTCATCGGGCTTGTCCGACAGGCCCATGCCGATATGGTCCGGCACGATGCAGCGGTACTTGTCCGAGAGGCCGGTCACCAGGGTGCGCCAGTAATAGCTCCACGACGGATTGCCGTGGACCATCACCACCACCTCGCCATCGCGCGGGCCTTCGTCGAGATAGTTCATCGACAGGCCGGGGCGCACCTCGAAGCGGTGCGGATGGGCGGGGTAACCGGGCAGCTGGGGCATGCAAACGCACCTGTGAAAAGGGCCGGCAGAACCGGCCCTTGATGTTCAATTCCAACGCCGCAGCAGCCTGCGGCGACTGGTTTACCAGACCACTTCGGCCATCGAGCAGTTCAGGCCCGAGCCGATGCCGAGCAGTGCGATGCGATCGCCCTTCTTCAGCTTGCCCAGCTGCTTGAGCTTGCTCAGCACGATCGGCACCGAGGCCGGGCCGATGTTGCCGTGCTCGCCGAAGATCGTCATCACCTTCTTCGGGTCGATGCCGAAGTTCTTGATGAAGGCGGCGGTGTGCGGCTGGCTGACCTGGTGGATCACGAACTGGTCCAGTTCCTCCACGGCCCAGCCCAGTGCTTCACGGGCGGCCACGAAGGTCTTCTGTGCCAGCTTGATGCCTTCGATCAGCAGCATGCGGGTGTCGGTGACCATGCGGTCCAGGTTGCCCCGGCACAGCTGGTTCCACTCGGTGGCCGAGCGGGTCACGCCACCGCGGTAACGGGGGGCATCGGGCACCAGCTCGGTGCGCGCCATGACCATCGCCGCGGCACCGCAGCCCAGGGTCAGGGCGGCCATCTCGTTGCGGAAGTCATCGGCGGTCACGCCCGGCAGGGCCATGCGCTCGAGGGTCTTCTCGTACACCAGGTTGGCGGTTTCACCGTCGACGATCAGCGCGTAGTCGATCTCGCCGCGTTCGAGCATGCGGGCGGCGATGTCCATGCCGTTGATGAAGGCCAGGCAGGCATTGGCGACGTCGAAGGTCATGCATTCGTCGCCGACCCCCAGGTTGCCCGAGACGATGCTGGCCGTGGACGGCTCCAGGTAGTCGCGGCTGACCGAGGTGTTGACCAGCAGGCCGATCTTGTCGGCGCCGATCCCGGCGTCTTCCAGTGCTTTGCGGGCAGCCAGCGTGGCGGCGTCGGAGGCCAGCATGTCGGCATCCCACAGGCGGCGGGCGTGGATGCCCGCGATATCGCCGAGCACATCGGTACGGATGCCAAGGCGATCCAGCGTCGGCTTCAGCCGTTCGTTGATTTCCTTGGACGTCAGCGTGTGCGGCGCGTCGATGTGCGCCAAGCCGGCGATCGAGACATTCTTGAAGAGCATCAGTTAGCGCCAAGGCTCAGGCAAAGGGGGCGTTATTGTAAGCCGGCACGGCTTTCACCGCACCTTTACGAATTCACGCCCGGGCGTATGGTCCGGACGCAGGGTGAAGGGTTCAGCGTGGCGGGCACTGGAAGGCCAGGAAGCGCTGGCTGCCATCGACGGGCAGGCCAGAGGCCTGCACGGCATTGGCACCGGCGCTGGGCGCCTCGTTGCGGGCCAGGGTTTCCAGCTCTTCCTGCACGCGCAGCGGGTTGCGGTTGTAGAAGCCGACCTTGCTCTTCACGGTCACCACCACCTCGCCCTTGCTCTGGCAGCCGCTGGGAACCGCACCGCCCGGCAGCACGCGGACCGTCTTGCCGGACGACTCGATCGGCACCCAGGTGCAGGCGGAAACGCTGAGGATCAGGGCGGACAGAAGCAGAATGCGCATGGACAAGGCCTGGCTGGAATACGTAAGGGAGTGTGCGGGAAACAACTGAATCGGGGGTGATCAGGGGCCGGGAGGGTTCCCGGCACCTGAGGCGCGGGTCAGCACGATGGCTGACCCGCTGTCGGCATCACCGGGCCTTCGGTGCCGCTGCAGCCGGAGCAGCCGGAGCCACCACCTTGCCTTCGGCATCGATCACCTGCACCTGGCCGAGGTTGAGCGCACGCACCGGTGCCTCGGTCTGCTTGAGATCACCGACCACCACCCAGGTCAGCGCGTTCGGGTCCAGCGTGGCCGCGGCCTGCTGCACCTGGGCCGGGGTCATTGCCTCGATCTCGGCCTTGCGCTGGACCACATAGTCGTCCGGGCGCTGGTACCGCACGATCCCGCTGATGGTGCCCATCACCGCGCTGGCGGTCTCGTAGGCACCGGGCAGGCTCAGGTTCTGGATGTTGCGGATGCGCGCCACCTCGGCCGGGGTTGCCGGCTTGGCACCGCTGGCGAACTCGGCGATCTCCTTGCGCATCTCCTGCATCGCCTCGGCGGTCTTGTCGATCTGCACCGGTGCGCGGGCGCCCCACGGGCGCTGGCCCAGGGTGTTGCTGGCGCTGCTGCCGGCACCGTAGGACCAGTGCTTCTGCTCACGCAGGTTCATGTTCAGGCGCGAGGTGAAGTCGCCGCCCAGCACGCCGTTGGCGATGTCGAAGCGGGTCGACCCCGGGTCCTTGGACGAGGGCACCACCTGGCTGGCGAACAGGTTGGCCTGCACCGCACCCGGCTGGTCGATCAGGTACACGCGGGCCTGGGTCGGCCGTGCCACGTCCACCGGGGCCTTCACCTGCGGGGCCGGGCCCTCGGCCTTCCAGTTGCCGAACTGGCGCTCCAGCAGCGGCACGAGGTCCTTCAGCGTGGTGTCGCCGACCACGATCAGGGTGCCCTGCTCCGGGCGCAGCCAATCACGGTGGAAATCGACCAGGTCCTCGCGGGTCATGGACTGGATGTCCACTTCATTGCCGCTGCCGGTGAACGGGATCGCATACGGATGACCGGCGCCGTACAGCAGGGTCGGCATCACGCGCATCGCGACCGCGCTGGGGTTGACCTTCTCCTGCTGGATGCCGGCGATCCAGGTCGCCTTGACACGATCGATCTCGGTCTGGTCGAAGCGCGGCTGGCGCAGCATGTCCGCATACAGGGCCAGCGACGGGGCCAAGTTTTCCTTCAGCGCGGACAGATACACGCTGGTGCTGTCCAGCGAGGCGGAGGCATCGAGCTTGGCGCCCAGTGCATCGGCGGCATCGGCGAAGGGCAGCGCGCCCAGCTTGCCGGCGCCCTCGGTGAGCAGCCCCATGGTGAAGTTGGCGGTGCCGGACTTGCGGCCCTGGTCGGCGGTGAAGCCACCCGGGAACTCATAGCTGAACTGCACGACCGGGATGTCGTGACGCTCGGCCAGGATCACCTGGGTGCCATTCTTCAGCGTGGCGCGATGCAGTTCCGGGAATTTCAGGTCCGGGAAGGTCTTGGTCTGCGGCACGCCGGTGCTGCGGTCGACCTGCTTGGCCAGCGTCGTGAAGCTGGGGTCCACGGCGGGCACGGTGAACGGCTTGGGCGTTTCCGACGGCAGTTCGGCCAAGGCAACGCGCGCGCCCGGCTCGACCACGATGGTGTGGTCGCCGGCGCCCAGCCACTTGGCACCGACATCGCGCACCTGCGCGGCAGTGGCCGCATCGATGGTGGCCAGCGACGTGCGGAAGCAGCCCGGGTCACCTTCGTACACGGTGCACTCGGCCAGCGCGTCGGCCTTGCCGCCGAAGCCACCGATGCGCTCGATGCCGCGGATGAAGCCGGCGCGGAAGGCGGTCTTGCCGCGGCTGAGCTCATCGGCGGTCGGGCCGTCCTTGGTCAGGCGCTTCACCTCTTCATCGATGATCGCCTCGACCTTGGCCGGGTCCACGCCCTGCTTGACGCTGGCCATGATCACGAAGTTCGAGCCCAGCTGCGAGCTGTAGGCGCCGGCACTGATGTTGTCCACCAGCTTGTCCTGGTGCAGCAGGCGCTGGTCCAGACGCGAGGACTTCGCACCGCCGAGAACCTGCGCGAACAGCTGCAGCTGGTCTATGTCGGTGGTGCCGACCTGGGCGACGTTCCACGCGCGGTAGATGCGCGCCTGCGGCACCTTGTCGGTCATCACTTCGCGCGTGCTCTTCTCACGCTTGGCCACGTCCACCTTGGGCTGGGCCATGCTCGGGCCGGCCGGGATGTCGCCGAAGTACCTGGCGACCTTTTCTTTCGCCGTGGCCACATCGATGTCACCGGCCAGCACCAGCACTGCATTGTTGGGGCCGTACCAGGTGCGGAACCACGTTTTCACGTCGTCCAGCGAGGCCGCGTTGAGATCGTTCATCGAGCCGATCACGCTGTGGTGATACGGATGGCCTTCCGGATACATCGCGCGGGTCAGCTTTTCCCAGACCTGGCCATACGGCTGGTTCTCGCCCTGGCGCTTTTCGTTCTGGACCACGCCGCGCTGTTCGTCGAGCGCGGCCTGGTCGATCGCGCCGAGCAGATGGCCCATGCGGTCGGACTCCATCCACAGCGCCATGTCCAGCGCCGTGGTCGGCACGTTCTCGAAGTAATTGGTGCGGTCGGTGTTGGTGGTGCCGTTCTGGCCGGTGACACCCACCTGCTTGAAGGGCTCGAAATACTCGCCGTCGTGGTTCTCGCTGCCCTGGAACATCAGGTGTTCGAACAGGTGCGCAAAGCCGGTGCGGCCGGCGGGTTCGTCCTTGCTGCCGACGTGGTACCAGATGTTGACGGCCACGATCGGCGCCTTGCGGTCGGTGTGCACCACCACGCGCAGGCCATTGGGCAGGGTGAACTGCTCGAACGGAATGTCGACCTTGGCCACCGTGGCCGGCTTGGCCAGGACCGGTGCGGGCGCCAGTGAGCCCAATGCGGCGGAGAGCGCTACAGCCAGCAGCGCGGCACGCGGTCGGAGTTGGACGGTCATTCCGGTTCCTTGGTCATGAAAGTGAAGCCGGATGCTAGCGCGCCGCCCAGGCAAAAGGCATCGGCCAACAGTCATTGGGGGCAAAACGGACAGCCTGCAGGCCCTGCGGCGGACAACTGTCCGGACAGCGGACACCGCGACATCGATAAAAACCCTTTGAAATCAACAGATAGAACTTGGCACGCGTCCTGCGTGGTACTGGGCAAGGGAAGCAAGGATCAAATCGAAACTGACTGGATGCTGAACAAAAACAAGAAAGATCAAATTGTTCTTGCACGCCCCGAATCGGTGCACTACCTTACTACCACACCACTGCTCACCAACACTAAACAGGACCTCGCCATGAACACCAAGATGCTCGCCATCGCCATCGCCCTCGCCGCCGGCTCCGCATTTGCTTCGTCGGTGCAGGCCGCCCCCGCCATCGTCACCTTCGACACCGTGCAGGTCCGCCCTTCGGCCGACCAGATCGCCCAGGCCGAGGTTGAGCGCACCAGCAGCATCCCGACCCTGGCCGTCGTGGAAGTCCGCCCGACCGCCGGCCTGATCGCTGACTACCGCGCCGAACTGGCCGCCAACCGCCGCGTCACCACGCTGGCCACCGTTGAAGTGCGCCCGACCGCCGAACAGCGCCAGGCCCTGGCTGCCGAGCAGACCCGTGACCGCGGCTACGTCGCCACCTTCACCGCTGCGGCCACCGCCGTCGCCAATGAAGTGATCATCAACCTGCCGACCCTGCAGGTGCGTCCGTCGGCTGCCGATCTGCAGGCCCTGGCGCTGGACACCGCCGCTGCCGCCGCCTCGACCCTGATCCGCCAGTAAGCCGTAGCTGCGGTCCCCCGCAGCCACGGCGTACACTTCGCCGATGACTGCCACGCCCACGTTCCATGTCGTTCTGTTCCAACCAGAAATCCCGCCGAACACCGGCAATGTGATCCGCCTCTGCGCCAACACCGGCGCGCGGCTGCACCTGATCGAGCCGCTCGGTTTCGACCTGAGCGACAAGCAGCTCAAGCGCGCCGGCCTGGACTATCACGAATACGCCCGACTGCAGGTCCATCCTGATCTTGAGACCGCCCTGCAGGTGATTGCGCCCAAGCGCCTGTTCGCGCTGAGTACCCGCGGCAGCGTGCGTTACGATACCCAGCAATTTGAAGATGGCGATGCCTTCCTGTTCGGCCCGGAAACCCGCGGCCTGCCCCAGGACCTGCTCGACAGCCTGCCCCACGGCCGCCGCCTGCGCCTGCCGATGCAACCGGGCAACCGCAGCCTCAATCTGTCCAACACCGTTGCGGTGGTGATGTACGAGGCGTGGCGCCAGAACGGGTTTGCCGGCGGGCAATGACTCAAAAAGCGTTGATGCCCGTCAGCTCCCGCCCGATCACCAGCTGGTGCACGGTCTCGGTGCCCTCGTAGGTGATCACCGATTCCAGATTGAGTGCATGCCGGATCGCCACATGTTCGGTGGTGATGCCCGCGCCACCGAGCAGATCACGGCACTCGCGCGCGATGTCGATGGCCATGCGGCAATTGTTCCATTTGGCCAGGCTTACCTGCTGCGGCTGCAGCTGGCCGGCATCCTTCAGGCGCCCCAGCTGCAATGCCAGCAACTGCGCGGTGGTGATCCGGCGCGCCATGTCGGCCAGCTTGATCTGCGCACTCTGCGTGGCCGCCACCGGCCGGCCGAACAGCACCCGCTGCTTGGTGTAGGCCAGCGCTTCATCCAGGCACGCCACCGCGGCACCGATCGGGCCCCAGCTGATGCCGTAGCGTGCCTGGTTCAAGCAGCCCAGTGGGCCTTTCAGGCCCTGCACGTTAGGCAGCCGGTTACGGTCGGGCACGCGCACATTGTCGAAGAACAGCGCACCGGTGAGCGAGGCGCGCAGGCTCATCTTGTGCTTGATCTCCTGCGTGCTGAAGCCGGGCATGCCTTTCTCGAGCACGAAGCCCTGGATGCCGTCTTCGGTATGCGCCCAGATGATCGCGATGTCCGCCACCGGCCCACTGGTGATCCACATCTTGCTGCCGTTGATCAGCCAGTCGCCGCCGTCGCGCACCGCGCGGGTCTTCATCGCCGCCGGATCGGAGCCGCCATGCGCCTCGGTCAGGCCGAAGCAGCCGATGACCTTGCCGGTGGCCATGTCCGGCAACCAGCGCACGCGCTGTTCTTCGCTGCCGTAGGCGTAGATCGGGTACATGCACAGCGAGCTCTGTACCGAGACGAAACTGCGCAGCCCCGAATCGCCGCGCTCCAGTTCCTGGCAGATCAAGCCGTAGCTCACCGCGTTCAGTCCGCCGCCGCCGTACTGTTCGGGCAGGCTGGAGCCGAGCAGACCCAGTGCAGCGATCTCCGGGATCAGTTCGTCGGGAAAGCGGCCTTCATCAAATGCATCGCCGATGATCGGCAGCACCCGGGTATCAGTGAAGCGCGCCACCGTCGCCTGCACCGCGAGCTCCTCCTCGCTCAGCAGCGAACGGATATCGAACAGATCGAACGGATTGAGTGACATGGCATCCCGGCAGGTGGCGGTGGAACAGGGCCCCATTGTGGGCGTTGTGCAGGTAGGGGCCAAGGGCTGGCGCAGCAGGAGCTGGCTGCTCCATCCGGGCGCCGATCCAGCCGGCCACCCGATCGCCGGGATGTCCTGATCCCTTATGGCCACGCCCCGGCCAGATACGAACGTGTGCGTGCCCGGAGCGTGGCGATGTCGGGCGCTGTGGCCGGATTACGGATCCTGTCGGCGGCAGTTGGCCTGCCTGGGCGGGATGCCCACGTCCGCCGCATAGATCCATCGGGCCTCTGTTACCGACGTGGACATCACGTAACGTTGCGGATTACCTGGGCTCGCGCCCCAGCACCAATAGCTCTGGAGCTCGGCACTACTGCTGATGGCTGCAGGCAAGCCGACCGGGTACGCCTGGGCGGGCTTGGCACCGAGCAGTCCTGCCAGCGCCAAGGAGGCACCGACACAGCAGGCGATCATGTTCATGTTGCGATCCTGATATTCGCTCCGAAGCGGAGCTGCATCAAGGTGGCCATTTCCAACGCAACGTTCAGGCACGCAGCGCTCACTTCCCGGTGCCTGCCGCATTTGAACTGATCGATAGGTGCTGTTGCAGTTGGTCGGCCTATCGCTTGTGCGCGGCACGGTAGGCATGGGTCGGTGAATGCGCCCAGGGATTACCGGCGTATCGGTGCAGCGGGGTGATGCTGCGTGCCGCGCGCCGCTGGGAGCCCACTGAAGGTCAAGCGCGGCGCGATGGCGTGGCATTCTCCTACCTTCGTGCCGACCTCAACATCGAGGAAGTATGGGCGTATCGCACGCAGGGTGGACTCATCGCGGACATGTCGGGCCACTCGGGGTATCCATTGAGGGTTCGTTGCGTGTTTCCGTACGACGGCGGCACCGAAACGCCCCGCAGTTCCGCACGATCATTGCAATCACGGTTCCGCGACGAGACGGGCCGATGGGTCCCCATCGTCAGGGTGGATCTGCGCGCAGGTGTCGCAGCGCCCTTCACCTATCGTGACGAGGATCAAAGCAACGCACCGTTGTGATGGCCGCCTGAGGAGGCGTGATCCCTGCGCGGCCGTCACCAATGCTGCATCGCAGCAACCCACCGTCCGCGGCGAGCTTTGCGTGCCATGGCGAGGCTGCTGCCTAGGCGTGAACGGGAAGGACCGGTACTCTGGCGCATTGATCCACCGTTTCGCCGTGACGTGACACGGGCGATTCCCAGGCAACCGCCGCCGTTCAACCCGCGGCACTACCCAAGAGTTACGCAGCCCCATGAGCGAAGAAATCAACGTCCTGCCCCCGCGTGAAGTGATGGAATTCGATGTGGTGATCGTCGGTGGCGGCCCTGCGGGCCTGGCCACGGCGATCCGGCTGCGCCAGCGCGCCATCGAGGCTGGCCGCGAGCTGTCGGTCTGCATCCTGGAAAAGGGGTCCGAACCCGGCGCGCACATCCTCTCCGGCGCGGTGATGGACCCACGCGCGTTGACCGAACTGTTCCCGGACTGGGCCGAGCGCGGCGCACCGCTGAAGCAGAAGGTCACCCGCGACGAATTCCTGTTCCTCACCGAGGCCGGATCGCGCAGCACGCCCAACGCGCTGCTACCGGAGTGCTTCCACAACGAAGGCAACTACATCGTCAGCCTGGGCGAGGTCACCCGCTGGCTGGCGCAGCAGGCCGAGGCGCTGGAGGTAGCGATCTTCCCCGGCTTCCCGGCGGCGGAAGTGCTGTACAGCGACGATGGCGCGGTGATCGGCGTGGCCACCGGCGACATGGGCATCGAGAAGAACGGCCAGCCCGGCCCGGCATTCGAGCGCGGCATGGCGCTGCACGCCAAGTACACGATCTTCGCCGAAGGCTCGCGCGGCCATCTCGGCCGCCAGCTGATCGCCCGCTTCCAGCTCGATGCCGACAAGGATCCGCAGGCCTACGGCATCGGCATCAAGGAACTGTGGCAGATCGATCCGGCCAAGCACGAACCGGGCCTGGTGGTGCACGCCGCCGGCTGGCCGCTGGACAACGACACCTACGGTGGCGCGTTCCTGTACCACGCCGAGGGTGGCAAGGTCTCGATCGGCTATGTGGTCGGCCTGGACTACAAGAATCCGTGGCTGAGCCCGTTCGAAGAGTTCCAGCGCTTCAAGACGCACCCGGACATCCGCAAGCACCTGGAAGGGGGCAAGCGCATCGGCTACGGCGCGCGTGCGATCACCGCCGGCGGCCTGATGTCGCTGCCCAGGACGGTGTTCCCCGGTGGCGCGCTGGTCGGCTGCGAGGCCGGCTACCTCAACGTCAGCCGGATCAAGGGCAGCCACGCCGCGATCAAGACCGGCATGCTCGCCGCCGATGCGGCCTTCGATGCGCTCGCCGCCGATCGCCAGCACGATGAGTTGAGCGCCTATCCGCAGGCATTCGAGAGCAGCTGGCTGCATGCCGAGCTGCAGCAGGCCAAGAACTTCAAGCAGTGGTTCAAGAAGGGCCAGACCGTGGCCACGCTGATGACCGGCATCGAACAGTGGCTGCTGCCCAAGCTGGGCATCCGCAACCCGCCGTGGACGCTGCGCCACAGCACCCCGGACCACGCCTGCCTGGAGCCGGCGTCGAAACACGCGAAGATCCATTATCCCAAGCCCGATGGCGTGCTCACTTTCGACCGCCTCAGCTCGGTGTTCCTGAGCAGCACCAACCACGCCGAAGACCAGCCCAGCCACCTGACGCTCAAGGACGCCAGTGTGCCGGTGCGGATCAACCTGAGCGAATACGCCGGGCCGGAAGCGCGTTACTGCCCGGCGGGCGTGTACGAGTTCGTCGGCAGCGACGGGCACGAACAGTTGCAGATCAATGCGCAGAACTGCGTGCACTGCAAGACCTGCGACATCAAGGACCCCACCCAGAACATCGTCTGGGTGACCCCGCAGGGCGGTGGCGGCCCAAACTATTCGGGCATGTGATCGACGCGGCCTGCGACCACCGGTCGCAGGTCATCGGGCGCGGCAGTCACCGCCGCGCTCGCTATCCTGAGCGTCCTGTTGGACGTGACCGCTGCGCCATGGCCCCTGCTTTCCGATCGACGTTGCCGTTACTGGCCTGCCTGCTGCTGGCGGCGTGTTCGCGCGCACCGCAGACGCCCGAGCAGGCCCATCAGCAGGAGCTGCAGCGCGCGTTCGCGATCTGCGCCGGCTGCCACACGGTCAGCCCCGGCGGCGTGCACCGCTTCGGCCCGAACCTGCACGGGGTGATCGGCCGGCGCGCCGGCAGTGTCACCGGCTACCCGTACTCCAACGCGATGCGCGAGGCCGGGCTGACCTGGAACGAGCAGACCCTGGATGCGTTCCTGCGCTCGCCCACGCATGTGGTGCCGGGCACCCGCATGGTCAATACCACCGCCGACCCGGAGCGCCGGCGCCAGGTGATCGAGTACCTGCAGCAGCAGCGCTGATCGCCACGGAACCGGTCAGGACGCCTGCAGCTGTTCCAGGTAGGCACGCAACGCCGCATCGAACGCACCGACCGCCTCGGCATGCGCCGCCACGCCGTCGTCGTCGATGCTGTCCATCAGATGGCGCGCCTCCACCACCAAGGCATCCGCCCCCAGCGTCGCCAACCCGCCCACCAGCCGGTGCAGTACATCCACGAGCGCCGGTGCCGCACGCAGGGCCTCCTGCAGTTGCACCAGATCCTCCGCGGAGGCGCTGCACAGGCTTTCGATCAACACCGCGGCCACGTGCGCCGATCCAAACCGGCGCGTGAGCGCGGCCCGGTCGGGCGGCGCAGGGAGGCTGCCTTGTACATCCGCAGCAGCTGGCGCGTCCGGCAACCACTGCAGCAGTGCCTGGCGCAAGGCGGCCAGCGCCACCGGTTTGGCCAATAGATCATCCATGCCGGCCTCGCGGCAGCGTTGCAGATCGTCCTCCATCGCGCTGGCGGTGAGCGCGATCACCGGCAACCGGGCGGTGCCGCGGTCGCGCTCCTGCTCACGGATACGCCGGGTCATGGCATAGCCGTCCATGACCGGCATCCGGCAATCGGTGAGGACCAGATCGAAACGGGTCCGCGCGAGCAGCGCCAACGCCTGTTCGCCGTTCTCGGCCAGCACGTGCGGCAGACCGAGCTGCTGCATGCGCCAGCCCATCAGTGCCTGGTTGGTGGGATGGTCCTCGACGATCAGTACCCGCCGCTGCAGCAGCGCTGCCGGCACCGGCAGCCTCTGCGCCTGGTCTTCCGCCGCGCCGGGCTGTTCGTCCACCGGCACCGTGGGTACCGTCAGCAGCACCTCCACGCAGGTCCCCTCGCCGGGCACGCTGTGCAGCGTGAGCGTGCCGTGCATCAGGGCGACCAGGCGCTGGCAGATGCTCAGGCCCAGGCCGGTGCCCCCGTACTGGCGGCTGGTCGCTGCATCGGCCTGCGCGAACGGGGCGAACAGATGCTCGCGCTGCGCCGGCGAAATGCCGATGCCGGTATCGCGCACCGTCAGCCGCAGCTGCTGCGCGCCATCGCTATCGATGCCGAGCACCGTCAGTGCGATGTCGACCTCACCGGCGTGGGTGAACTTGATGGCGTTGCTGAGCAGGTTGAACGCGATCTGGCGCAGGCGCATACCGTCCGCCAGATGCATGGCCGCGACGTCGTCGTCGATCTGGATCTGCAGGTCCAGTCCCTTGGCCACTGCCTGCGGTGCAAGCAGCTGCTGCACGTTGCCGAGCAATGCGCGCAGCGCCACCGGATGTGCCTGCAGCGTCAGCGCGCCAGCCTCGATCTTGGAGTAGTCCAGCAGGTCATCGAGGATCTGCCGCAGCATCTGCGCCGAGTCTTCGATCACGCTGATGATGCGGCGCTGTTCCCCATCCAGCGCGGTGTGCGAGAGCACCTCGACCATGCCGAGTACCCCGGACATCGGCGTGCGGATCTCATGGCTCATCGTGGCCAGGAACTCGGATTTGGCAGCGGTGGCGCGCTCGGCCGCGGCCTTGGCCAACGCAAGCGCATCGGCCTGCGCGCGCGCCTCGGTGACATCGACCCAGTAGCCGCTCCACAGCAGCGCGCCGTCTTCGGCATCGTAAGGCAGCGCGCGCGCGCGCACCCAGTGCAGCGTGCCATGTGGGGAGGTGCGGAACTCCATGTCCAACGGAGTGAAGTCGCGCGCGGCGCGTTCCATGGCCTGGCGCACACCGGGGCGGTCGCGCTCGTCGATGCGGTCCATCAAGGCGCTTTCGTCAGCCATGGCCTCGGCTGCGGTGACCCCGAACAGGGCGTCCGTGTCGCCGGCGATATACGGCAGCGACAAGCGGCCATCGCGCTCGCGCCGGCCCTGGTAGACGATCGCCGGCAGGTTGTCGGTGACTTCGGCCAAGCGCTGCTCGACCCGCCGGCGCATCGCCACTTCATTGCGCAACCGCCAGTATCCCCAGCCGTGCACCAGCAGCGCCGTCAACAGGACCAGCGCCAGCGGCACCGCCCAGCGCGCAATGCCGCGCCAGTCCAGGTCACTGCGGTATTCGGCCGAGAGCCAGTCACTGCGGATCGCCTCGTGCTCACGCGCGCTCATGTTGACCAGCATGCGGTCGAACGTGGTCGCCAGTGGCGCGTACCGTCGTTTGACCGCCAGCGACAACCGATCACTGAAGCCAGCGGGTGCGGCAACGTGGAGTTGCGCGGGATAGCGCTCGCGCACGATCCGGTCGACGATGGCCAGATTGCCGATGTAGGCATCGGCATCGCCATGCGCCAGCCGGGCCAAGGCCAGTTCGGTGCTGCGCGCCGGCACGATGCGGGCGTTCGGCGCCTGCTGCAGGATGTAGCCCCGCAACCGGTCCGGATCGGTCAGCAGGATGCTGCGTCCGTCCAGATCGCCGATGCCGAGCACCGACCGGCTGCCGCTGGCGGTCACGATCACGTTGGGCACAGTGATGAAGGGCTGGCTGAATACCCAGTCGTCACCCAGGTACGTGGAGTCATTGGGGATGCCCATGATGGCATCGACCTCGCCACGGCGCAGTTGTTCGCGCGCCTCGAACCAGTCATGCGCTGGCACGCGGGTGAGCTGGGCACCCACGTTCCGCAGCAGGCGCAGGTATTCGGCCGCCACGCCACTGGGCTGGTCGGCGCCGTCGATGAACGCCAGCGGTGCCGCATTCGGCGCGAATGCCAGCCGCAGTGGTGTCGCCAATACACGCTTTTCGGCATTGCCCAGGATCATCTGCGACTGCGCCGACCATTCCGGCGTCTGCAGCCAACGCCGCTTCAGGCGCGCGCGTTCGGTGTCCGCCAGCGCCGCCAACCCCAGATCCAGCGCTTCGGCCAAGGGTTGCTTGGCGTTGGGCACCCCGAAGTGCAGACGCTCCGGCGGCAGGTCGCTGGGGCGCAGCAACGCGACATCGGTGAGCCCTCGCTCGGCGATCAGCGACGTGGCTACATAGGCATTGCCGATATACACATCGGCTTCGCCCTTGCCGACCATGGCCAGCGCGGCCGTGGTGTTTGCAGCGATCACGCGGCGGGCAACGGGAAAGCGCGCGCGGACTTCTTCGCTGGTGACGAACTCGCGCTCGGTGACCACACGCAGCCCGCGCAGGTCCGGATCGGCCGAGGCCCGGGTATCACCGGGGCGACCGACCAGCGCCAGCGGCGCATCGGCGTAGGGACGGGTATAGACCATGCAGCGGGTGCGGTCGGCGGTAAGGGTGATGTTCATCACCACATCAACTTCGCCGCGGCATGCTGCATCCAGCACCTCGGTCCAGTCGCGGTACATCCGCACCTTCACCTGCACACCCAGCTGCTGCGTGAGCAGGCTCAGGTAGTCATAGCCCAGGCCGACCGGCTTGCCCTCGTGCAAGGATTCGAACGGCGGCCAGCCGCTGTCGTACATACCCAGGATGATGGTAGGGAGCTTGCCAAGCCACTCGCTCTGCCGGGGCGACAAGGCGAGGGGGTTGGCGGCCGATACCGACACGCCCGCTGCCATTGCAAGCACGAGCAGCACCAGCCAGCGAACGACGCGGATACGCATGCTGCCTGATCTCCGTAGAATGTTGTCCCCACCCCGGCACGGCCCGACGGCTGCCTTACAGGCAATACTAGTCCATGACCCTGCGCATTATCATTGCCGACGACCATCCGGTCGTACGGATCGGCACGAAGGCCGTGATCGAATCCAGCGGCGTTGGCCAGGTGGTGGCCGAGGCCAGTACTGTCGCCGAATTGATGGCCGCGCTGTCCGATCACCCGTGCGATGTCCTGGTCACCGATTACTCCATGCCCGGCGGCCAGCAGGCCGATGGCTTTGCGATGATCGCCATGATCCGCCGGCGTTTCCCCACGTTGCCGGTGCTGATGCTCAGCGTCTCCAACAACCTGGCGATCCTGCGCATGGTGGTCGCCACGGGTGTGCTCGGCCTGGTCGACAAGACCTCGTCGATGGACGAGTTGCCGCTGGCGATCCAGACCGTGCAGCGCGGCATGGCCTACGTCAGCCTCACACTGAAAGAGCGCATTGACGCGATCGGCACGAACAGCGTGGAAGAAGGCGAGGCCAAGCCGCTATCGCCGCGCGAAGTCGAAGTGCTGCGCCTGCTCGGCAGCGGCATGACGGTCAAAGAGATCGCCATGCATCTGCACAAGAGCGTGAGCACCATCAGCCGCCAGAAGGGCGATGCGATGTTGAAGCTCGGTCTGAAGGGCGATGCCGAGCTGTTCGATTACCTGCGCGACGGCGAACGCTGATCGCCGCCGTCCTGCGGACGGCACCTCTGCTTGCTTCACTGCACGCGCGATCCACACCGCCCTTTCAATGGCGCTGCGTCGTGCCTGATGTGTTGCGCGCGCATCTAACAGATCGCGCATGAAGAGTTCCCCGGAATGTGGCCGCATTTATGTACTGCTCAGTTTGATATTCAGGGCTAATTGGGGTGACTAACGGATAATTCACACCTGTCGCCAGCAGCGATCTCCCTCCCCTCTGCTGGCGGACAAAACCAAAAAATACAAAGGTGTCCCCGATGATGAAGACTTCCCTGCTTGCCCTGGGTCTGCTCGCTGCACTGCCGTTCGCTGCTTCGGCAACCGATGGCCTGTCGTACAACTATGTTGAAGGCGGCTACGTGAACACCGATGCCAAGGGCGGCGACGCCGACGGTTGGGCGGTGAAGGGCTCGGTCGCCGTGGCGCCGAACTTCCACGTCTTCGGTGACTACAACGCGCAGGAAACCAAGCGCGGCAGCAATGATGTGGACCAGTGGAAGGTCGGTGTCGGCTACAACTACGGCATCGCCCCGACCACCGATCTGGTCGCCCGCGTTGCTTACCAGAAGTTCGATCCGAAGCACGGTCTGGACTTCAACGGCTACTCGACCGAAGTCGGCGTGCGCAGCGCGTTCACCCCGAACTTCGAAGGCTACGTGATGGCCGGTTACGAGGATTACACCAAGAAGCACGGCATCAACCCGGACGGCGAGTTCTACGGCCGCGTCGGCGCCCAGGCCAAGCTCAACCAGAACTGGGGCCTGGCCGGCGAAGTGAAGCTGGCCAAGGGCGGCGACAAGGAATGGTTCGTCGGTCCGCGCTTCACCTGGTAATACGCACGACGCAATACCGCGGTACGTTGTTGGATGGCGCGGTCTCTCTCCCCTGCGCCATGAAGCCCGGCTCACGCCGGGCTTCACTTATATGCAGCACTTGGCGACGCCCTCGTCGGTACGCCACGAAACAACCCGGCCCTGCGCCGGGTTGTTTCGTTCTGGCGGTGACCAGGTAGTTCAGGGGCATTGTGGATCGGGTGCTGTCTCCGCTCAGGTCTACCGCGAGCGTAAGGGTCCCCTATCGGCGGGCAGGCCCCTTGGCAAATGTCCCCCGGCCGACGCCTGACGGCGACGGCCTCCTCCTTGATTTTGCCCAGGGACCTACCCGCCGATAGGGGACTCAGCGTGCGTCAGGCGTGCGGGAGACCGTGCCTTTCTGTCGGCGCCAAGTGGTCTGGATACGTGGGTCGCGATGGCCTTGTGGGCGAAATAAAGGAGGAGGCGGCGGCCGCAGGTCGACGCCGGGGGACATTCGCCGGCAAGGCCATCGCGGCCCAGCGCCCGACCCATCCACCGCCACGCCTGAAGAGGCTCATAGCGCGCTTCATGCCTGCAACGCGGATGGAAGAAGAACCAAAAAAACCCCGGCGCTTGCCGGGGTTTTTCGTGCATCACTTGAACAGCGTGTCCGGATACTCCGGCTTCTGTTCGCGCGCCAACAGCGCACGCAATCCCTCTTCCGGCGTCTGCTCACCGTGCAGCACCGCGCGCACCCGATCAGAGATCGGCAGGTCGATGCCGTGACGCCGCGCCTGGCGCATCACCTCATCGGCAGTCTGCACCGATTCCACCACCTGGCCGATCTCACGCACCGCATCGGTCAACGTCTGGCCGCGGCCCAGGGCCAGGCCCAGGCGTCGGTTGCGTGACAGATCGCCGGTGCAGGTCAGCACCAGATCGCCCAGACCGGCCAACCCCATCAGGGTTTCCGGCTTGGCACCGATCGCCGCGGCCAGCCGCAGCATTTCGTTGAGGCCACGGGTGATCAGGCCGGCACGGGCATTGAGGCCCAGCTGCATGCCATCGGCGACGCCGGTGGCGACGGCCAGCACGTTCTTCATCGCACCGCCGAGCTCGGCACCGACCATGTCATCGCCGGTGTAGGCGCGGAACGCCGGACCGTGCATGGCATCGGCCACCTGCTGGGCGAAGTCCGGCGCGTCACCGTGCACGGTGATCGCGGTCGGCAGGCCCTGGGTGACTTCCTTGGCGAACGACGGGCCGGTCACCACCGCCAGCGGCACGTCCGGCCCAAGGACCTCACGCGCCACTTCGTGCAGGAACCGACCGGAGCCTGGTTCGAAGCCCTTGGTCGCCCAGGCCACGCCGGCATCGGCCGGCCGCAACGGTGCCAGCGCACGCACGGTTTCACCGAAGGCATGCGAGGGCACCACCACCAGGATCCAGGCAGCGTCCTTGACGGCAGCGGCCAGATCGGTGGTCGCGCGCAGCGACTCGGGCAGCGGAATGCCCGGCAGATAACGGGTGTTCTCGTGGCGCTGGTCGATGGCCTCGACCATCGCCGCATCGCGCCCCCACAGCACGGTCGGATGACCATGCCGCGCGAGCAGGCTCGCCAGGGCGGTGCCCCAGGAGCCGGCGCCGAGAACCGCGATTTTGTCTGCGTGGTTGCTCATCCGTACTGCAGCGCCGATCAGGCGTTGCCGGCCGGCTCGGAATCGGCGAGCGAGGTCTCGCCCTGTTCCTGACGCTGGCGCAGGGTTTCGGCGTACAGGCCTTCGAAGTTGATCGGCTGCAGGAAGAACGGCGGGAAGCCGCCGGCCTGGATCAGCTCGCTCACCAGCGAACGCACGTACGGGAACAGGATGTTCGGGCACTGGGTGCCGAGCAGCACGTCGATCGACTGCGGGTCCAGGCCGACCAGGCCGAACACGCCGGCCTGCTGCACTTCGGCCACGTAGGCGGTCTTCTCGCCGGCCTTGCAGGTCAGGGTCACGGCCAGCACGACTTCGAAGGCGCTCTCGCCCAGGCGCTGCACGCGCTGGTTCAGGTTGAGCTGCAGTTCCGGCTGCACGGCGTCATTGAAGACGGCCGGAGCGTTCGGCGATTCGAACGAAACGTCCTTGACGTAGATCTTCTCGACGGTGAACGAGGGACCGGTAGCGGCGTCGACCGGCGCGACGGCGCCGTTGGTGTTCTCTTCGGACATTTCCTGTTGCTCCAAAAATGAATGCTGTAAAAACGGATTGTTACATGCCCTGCGATGGGGGCGCTGTGGGCCGCGCACAAGGCGTGCGCTGCAATCCGAGGGGGATCAGTTGCGGCCCTTGACCAGCGGCAACTCGGCCTGCTGCCACGCCGGGATGCCACCGTCGAGCACGTTGACCTGGGTGAAACCGGCCTTCTTGAGCGCCTTGGCGGCCGTCTCGGAGGCATTGCCACTGCGGCACACCAGCACCACCGGGCTCTGCTGGGCCTTGGCGACCAGCTTGTGCTCCGGACCGAACTGCGCCGGCTGCACGTTGCGGCTGCCCGCGATATGGCCCTTCTCGAAATCGCTGCTCGAAGACAGATCGACCACGATGGCGCCACCGGCATTCATCAGCTGGGTCAGTTCCGCTGGCTTGAGCGACTTGAAGCCGCGGAACAGGCGGCGGACTTCGGTCACGATGATGGCCACGGTCAGGCCGACCAGGGCCATCGACAACATCGGGTTTCGGCCGGCAAAGGCCAGCAACTCTTCGTAATTCACTAAGATCACGGGTCGATAAGCGGGCGCCGATTGTCGCACATGCGGGCGAATCGGCGTCCAGCCCCGTGCGGGCGGGGGGTCAGCGTTCCTGCCAGAGGTCCGGCAGGCCGTTGGCCTGGAGCCAGCGCTTGCCCTCGGCGTCCCAGCGCCAGATCTCCCGGACCCGTACCGTCCGCTCGGACTGGGTGTTGTTGTTGATCACCCGCACCTCGGCGTTGCGCCCGACCCGGCCATCGGGCAACGGCACGTTGTCGCCGGCGCGATAGCTGGAGATTTTCACCTGCTCGAAGCGGCGCAGTTCCAGGTCGGTCATCGGGTGGGCGCGGGCATAGTCGGGATCCAGGTAGGGCAGCGCGTCCTCGACGGTGCCCCAGCGCATCGTGGCGTCGTACTTGACCTGGGTCTCCTCCAGTTCCTTGCGCTGCTTCCTGGTGGTCTTCTGCTCGGCGGCCAGTGCGCTCACGCTGGTCAGCGCGAACAAGGCGATCAGCAGGATCTGAAGCGTACGGCGCATGCGAATTCCCCAATAGGCAAGGCGCCCATCCTACCGCCTGGCGAAGGCCACGAAACGGCCGCTCAGTTCCGCGGCGGCCTTGTCGCCTTCGCCCGGCTGGCGGGCGGTGAGGCTGATGCGGGCCTTGCCGCGCTGGGCGAAGGTGGCCAGGAAGCTGTCCCAGTCGGTTTCCGCATCGGCCTGGGCCTGTGCGTGCAGATCGCCATAGACCGGGGCGAGGTAGCGGATATGGCTGTCGGCCACGTAGACATCCGCATCGAACCCGGCCAGGCGCAGGCGCAGGGTCACCAGCGCCCATCCGGACAGGGTCAGCGCCGAGGCCAGGCTGCCGCCGAAGGCATTGCCTTTGTCGTTGACGTTGGCTGCCAGCGGAGCGTGGATGTGCAGGACGCCATCGCGGTAGTCGTGGACCCGGATCTGCATGGCCGCCACCGGCGGCATGGCATCCAGGACATGCTGCAGCGCAGACAATTGCGCCGGCAGGGAATCGGTTGCGGACATCTGGCTGATCACGTCACATCGAAGGGCTCGCATAATGCCCGCAATGAACACCGAAACGAAAGTCGCGCCCTGGACCCTGATCTCGCTGCGCCCGCGTGGCCAGCATGCGCCGCTGCGCCGTGCGGCGAAGGCGGCTGGCGCCCACCTCATCGCGCTGTCGCCGTGGGCGCTGCAGGCCCAGCGCGATGCTGCCACCCACGCCGACCTCACCGCCGCGCTGGCGGCCGAGCGCGTGGTCTTCAGCAGCCCTGCCGCGGTGCAGGCCGCCGCGCGCCTGGTGGATCTGGCCGCGCCCCACCCGGGGCAGTGGCTTGCCGTGGGCGCCGGCACGGCGGCGGCGCTGCACCGCCAGGGCGCGCAGGACATCGCCGCACCGGCACGGATGGACAGCGAGGGCCTGCTTGCGTTGCCGGCATTGGCTGACCTGCACGGCCTGCGCGCGGGCCTGGTTACCGCCCCGGGCGGCCGCGGGGTGATCGCGCAGACCCTTGAGCAACGCGGTGCCCAACTGCTGCGCGCCAACGTGTATGCGCGCCAGCCGCTGCCGCTGGCCCCGCGCGCCCTGCAGCGCCTGCGCCGCGCGGCCATGCCCTGGGTGCTGGCACTGAGCAGCGGCGAGGCCCTGGCGCTGTTGCTGGTGCAGTTACCCGACGATCTGCAGGCACCGCTGCGCGCGGCCACCGTGGTGGCCGCCAGCGAGCGGCTGGCCGCACAGGCGCGCGCCGCAGGCTTCGGGCAGGTACGGGTCGCAGCCGGGCCGTTGCCGGCACAGCTGGTCGCGGCTGCACACGCCGCCCTCATCGCGCCCGCATCTTCCTGAACAGGGAGCCGGGACGGTCTTGCAGGGGCCTTGGGCGGCGGGCGATGCTGTGTGCCACGTCGCTCGCCAGCCAAGCGGATTGCCCGGCGCGCGCGACAAGGATGCCCGTATGAATGACCCTGTTTCGCTCCCCTCTCCGAGCCGCCCCCTGCGCTGGATCGTGCCGATCACGGCGCTCGTCGTGTTGGCCGGCGGCGGCGCCTGGGGCTGGACGCAGTGGCAGTCGCGACAGGCGCAGGAACGACTGCGCGAACAGAACGACCAGTTGCAGGTGCAGGGCCTGCTGGACAGCGTGGAAGCACTGCGCCGCGACCAGCGTTCGACCTCCCAGCGCGTGCAGGACGCCGCCGCCACCAACCGCGTGCTGCGCGATGAAATGCTCGGCCTGAGCCAGCGCAATGCGCTGCTCGAAGAGAACCTGGCCAAGCTGGCCGACAGCACCCGCCACGGCGCGCAGGCACTGCAGCTGGAAGAAGCCGAGCTACTGCTGAGCCAGGCCGGGCAGCGGCTGGCCTATGCCGATGACGTCGAGGGCGCCAAGCGCCTGTACGCGTTGGCGTCCGCCTCGCTGGACGACGTGCAGGGCAACGAGTATCTGAACCTGCGGCAGGCATTGATGCAGGAGCGCAATGCGGTGGAGGCGCTCGGCCCCGGAGTGCGCGCGCAGACCCAGGCACGGTTGGGCCGGTTCGCCCAGGCCCTGACCACCCTGCCCGAACAGATCGACGCCCCGGCCGATACGACTGCCGGCACGCCATGGTGGCACCAGGTGCTGGCGCCGTTCGTGACCATCACCCCCACCCGCCTGCAGGGCCCGCTGACCGAAGCCGACCGCGTGGCCGCGTGGGATTCGCTGCAGCTGGAACTGACCTTGGCGCGGGCAGCGGTGGAGCGCGGCGACCCGTCCGGGTATCTCCAGGCGTTGGACCGCGTTGCACTGTGGTTGCCGCGGCTGTGGCCGGATTCACCTGCTCTGCGCGAGCAACGTGCTGAACTGCAGCAACTACGCGCCTGCGAGCTGCGTCCATCGCTGCCCGAACTGGGCAGCACCCTGCAGCAACTGCGCTCGATGCGTAACGGGAGATAATCGATGAAGCCCTTTCAATCTCTGGTGGTCCTGCTCCTGGCCGTGGCCTTGGGCGTGATCGCCTCACAGTGGCTCGGCACCGAACAGCTGCGCCAGTTCGGCGAAGTGATCTACCGCTACGGCGGCACCGACTACCGCTCTACCGTGCCCCAGGTCGCGCTGATGGTGCTGGTCGGGGTGCTGGTGCTGTGGCTGCTGTGGAGTCTGCTGGCCTCGCCGTTCCGCGCCTGGGGCCGCTACCGCCGCAAGCAGGGCCGCGCCCGCCTGACCGAAGGCCTGCAGGCCCATGAACAGGGCCACTGGCAGCGCGCGGAAAAGCTGCTGACCAGCGCTGCTGAGGACAAGGAAGTAAGCGCGGTCGCCTTGGTCACCGCCGTGCGCAGTGCGCAGGCGCGCGATGACGATGCTGCGGTCAATCAGTACCTGCAGCGCCTGGCCACCGAAGATGCCACCAGCCACGCCCTGCTGCTGGCCGAACGCCTGCTGGCACAGGAACGCCCGGTCGATGCGATCAACGTGCTGGACGTTGCCGCGATCCAGCCGCTGCCGCCGCGTGGCCTGTGGCTTCGCACCGAAGCGCTGGCACGTGCCGATCGCGCGCATGAGGCCTATGGCCAGCTGGGCGCACTGCGCAAGCAGAAGGTCCTGCCGGATGCGGCCGTGGCCGAGCTGGAAATCCGCCTGGCCGCACAGTCGCTGCTGGAAGCCGGTGACGTCAACGCGCTGGCCGCCCAGTGGGAAGCCACGCCGAAGGCATTGCGCAGCGATCCCGATGTCGTCTCCGCCTATGCGCTGCGCGCAGTGGCACTGGACTGGGACGAACCGGCTCTGCTCAACCTCGAACAGGCCCTGGACACGCGCTGGGACGAATCGGTGGTGACGCTTTACGGCCAGATGCCGGTCGAAAAGCTGGCCACGCGCCAGGCCAACCTGCAACGCTGGTTGACCACGCAGCCCGCCAGCCCCGCATTGCTGCTGGCGCTGGGCCGCATTGCCGCCCGTCAGCGCCAGCACACGCTGGCCGAGGATTACCTGCACCGCGCGATTGCCGCCGGCGCCGGCCCGGCCGCGTGGGAAGCGTTGGGCGAGGTGTTCCTGGATCGCGGCGAGACCGCGCTGGCCTCGCAGTGCTTCGCCAATGCCCTGCGCCAGCAGCGTGGGGATGACAGCGTGGCGCTGGCCCGTGCATCGACCACCACGCCACTGGACCCGATCGTGCCCGAACGCGCCACCATCGAAGAGCAATCGCTGATGGGCGAACCGGCCCCGGTGCAGGATCGCCTGCACGTGGAACGCGACGAGTTCGGCAATCCACGTCTGCCGTAACGTGCGACGCGGCACCCGGTGGTGCCGGCCGCTGGCCGGCAATGCGGAGTCCCGGAGAGGATTTGAGGAGCCGGCCAGCGGCCGGCACTACCAGAGCCGAAGGGTGCACACCTCCGCCGGATACAAAAAAGAAGGCCGCCCTTGGGCGGCCTTCTTCGTTCAATGAAGCGCAGGGCGATCAGCGCTCGACGATCGCCACCACACCCATGCCACCGGCGGTGCAGATCGAGACCAGCGCGCGGCCACCGCCGCGTTCGGCCAGCTGCTTGGCCGCCGTGGCGATCACGCGGGCACCGGTGGCGGCGAACGGGTGGCCGGTGGCCAGCGAGGAGCCCAGCGGATTGATCTTGGCCGGGTCGATCCTGCCCAGCGGCGCATCCAGGCCGAGGCGGTTGCGGCAGTAGTCTTCGCTTTCCCACGCGCGCAGCGTGCACAGCACCTGCGCGGCGAACGCTTCGTGGATTTCGTAGAGGTCGAAATCCTGCAGGGTCAGGCCATTGCGCTTGAGCATCTCCGGCACGGCGATGGTCGGTGCCATCAGCAGGCCTTCGCCGTGCACGAAATCCACCGCGGCCACCTGCGAATCACGCAGGTAGGCCAGCGGCTCATGGCCGTGCGCGCGCGCCCATTCTTCACTGGCCAGCAGCACCGCCGAGGCACCATCGGTGAGCGGGGTGGAGTTGGCGGCGGTCAGCGTGCCGCGCCCGGAGACCTTGTCGAAGGCCGGCTTCAGCGTGGCCAGCTTTTCCAGCGAGGTATCGGCGCGCAGGATGTTGTCGCGCTCCACGCCGCGGAACGGCGCGATCAGATCGGTGAAGAACCCGCGCTCATACGCGGCGGCCAGCTTCTTGTGCGAGGACACTGCCCACTCGTCCTGCGAGTCGCGGGAGATGTTCCACTCCTTGGCCATGTCTTCGCAGTGGTCGCCCATGCTTTTGCCGGTACGCGGCTCGGCCACGCCCGGGAATTCCGGCTTGAGCTCGCTCAGCTTGAAGCCGCGGGTCAGCGCCTTGAGCTTGTCGCCGGTGCTCTTGGCGCGGTTGGCCGCCAGCAGGCGCGCGCGCAGCTTCTTGCCGTAGACGATCGGCACATCGGAGGTGGTATCCGAGCCGCCGCCGATGCCCGAATCGATCTGGCCCAGCGCGATCTTGTTGGCCACGGCGATGATCGTATCCAGCGAGGTGCCGCAGGCGCGCTGCATGGTGATGCCCGGGGTCAGCGGGGACAGGCCCGAGGACAGCGTGGCTTCGCGGCCGAGGTTCCAGTCGCTGGAGTGCTTGATCACCGCGCCCATCGCCACTTCGCCCAACTGCTGGCCGTGCAGGCCGAAGCGTTCGACCAGCGCACCGAGGGTGCGCACCGACATGCCGAGGTTGCCGACGTCCGAATAAGCCGTGTTCTGGCGACAGAACGGAATGCGGACGCCGCCGAGGATGGCGACGGGACGGGCGTTGGGCATGGAGATACCTGGCATGGGAGGGGTGTCTGCAACATGGCCTGCACGAAGGAGCAGGCATAATGGGGCCAAGTGTAGCTGCCGCCCTGTGATGGGCCAACCGTGAAACCATGAGCAAACCCGACCACGGCATGAATGCCATTGGCGTACTGGCATTGGAACTGGCCGGCGGCGACGCCCCGCGCCATGCCGCGCTGTCCTCCGAACAGGCTGGTGAACTGGCCGAACGCGTCGGCCGCGATCTGGCCAAGCTGGTGCCCGGCGTCAGCGGGCTGGACTTCGTGTTCGCCGGCGCCCATTTCGATCCGGCGGAAATCCTGCGCCCGGGCTGGCCGGTGCACCGGCGCCTGGAAGAACTGCAGATGCGCGCCCCGGGCCGCAACCAGGGCCCGCGCGTGCTGGCCTTTGGTGCCGGCGCCGACGGCGATGTCCCGCTGCCGTTCCAGGCCGATGCCAGCCTCACCGGCGGCGGCCTGCGGGTCGTCCCGTTCCTGCTGACCGGCACCGAAGTCGTCCAGACCCAGGCCGTGGCCGAGGCGCTGGAAGAGCTGCTGCTGGCCCAGGGCATGGCGCAGGCCGATACCGCGCTGCAGGCGAAGAACGCCTTCGGCGCGCAGATCGAGCACGCCCGCTATTTCACGGTGAATGACCTCGCCGCGATGATGTCCATGCAGTACGACAACCAGGGCCTGGCGATTCTGTGGCCGCTGATCGAAACCGCGCTGATGGCACCGCACGTGGAAGAGTGGCTGGATGCCGCGCCGGAGCCGCTGCTTCGATACGCTGATGGCGAAGTGCGTATGGCGCTGTTCGATCCCGCCGGCTGGTGCGCGTACTACAGCCACGGCACCGGCGACTGTGATCGCCTGCAGGGCATCTACGACCAGTACCTGATCCGCCAGCGGCAGATGGCCGCCGTGCTGGAAGCGCACGGCCTGCCGGTGCTGTTCGTGCATTGCGAGGCCGGGCAGGACGCGCGCGAATTGCTGGCTCGTTAATAGGGACGGAGGTAGTTAAGCCGGCGGCTTAACTACCTCCGTCCCCGTTATTTAAAAAAAACGCCGGCTTTCGCCGGCGTTTTTCGTCAAACACGGCCCGGATTACGGGGCCGCTTTGATCACCGCGCACGCCAGGCGAGCACCGGCATTGCCGGTCGGCTGGGTCTTGTAGTCGTCCGCATCGGCATGGACGATCAGCCCGCGGCCGATGATGTCGAAGCCATCGCCCTTGCCGATGTTGACGTTGGTCGAGACCGGGGCATCGACCACGGCGTTGCCCTGGGCGTCGGCCTTGATGTTGGGCATGTCGCCACCGTGATGCGGCTCGCTGGCGACGCTGCCATGGTCTTCCTGGCCCGGATTGAAGTGGCCACCGGCGCTGGCGCCGTCCGGCGCACTGCAGTCGCCCTTCTCATGGATGTGGAAGCCGTGCTCGCTGTTCGGCTTCAGGCCGCTGACCTGGCCCTTCACGTGGACCTTGCCGTCAACGACGCTGAAGGTCACGGTGCCTTTGACCTCGTTGCCCTGGGTGGCAGCAAGGTCGGCACTGGCGGTGTGGTTGGCATGGGCTTCGCTGGTCATTGCCGGCGGTGCCTCGGGGGTCGCTTCAGCGGTTGGCTGGGACGCCGTGGCTTCGGCAGCCGGGGTGGCTTCCGGGGTGGTGTCGGCCGGCTTGTTGCAGGCGGTCAGGCCGAGCGCGGCGATGGCAGCGAACAGCGTGGTGTGGATCAGGCGCATGTGGATCTCCTTGCGGGTAGCGTTGGAAGAAACGACGTCATGGGACTGCGCGATCAGCGCACGACCCGGATGACGCCGCAGGCAATTCGGGCACCGGCGTTGCCGGCCGGCTGGCTGCGGTAATCGTCGGCGTTGGCGTGCACGATCAGGGCACGTCCGGCGATATCGGTGGCTGCGCCGCCGCCAAGGGTAACCGCTGGCAGGCGGATGTCCACGTTGACGCGGCCCTGCGCATCGGCGCGCAGGTTGTCCATGTCACCGGCGTGATGCGCACCGGCACTGTTGCGGCCATGCGGTTGCCCTGCAGGATTGAAATGCGCACCGGCGCTGCTGGCATCCACTGCACTGCAGTCGCCGCGCTCATGCACGTGGAACCCGGCCACCTGCAGCGGCTGCAGACCACCGATGACACCGGTGATGTGCACGCCATGGGCGTCCGGCACCAGCGCCAGGCGTCCACTGACCAGACTGGCCGAGGCCGGCGACAGATTGGATTCGGCCATCTGCGCGGTGCTGACCACCGGTACGACGGGGGCGACCGGGCGCGGCGGCGGTGTGCTGCCGCAGGCGGCCAGACCGACCGCGATCACCGCAGCGAGGACGACTTGGGAACTGCGCATGGGAAGACTCCTTGGTTGCAAACTAACCGTGTGCTCGTCCACAGGCCATGAAAGCGGCCCGGACATGGCGCACACGCGGTGTGGACATGCGGTTCATCCGCCGCGACGGCGGCCGGCGCCGAGCTTGCGGGTGAGGGTGTTGCGGCCCATGCCCAGCCGCGCGGCGGCCTCGGCACGGCGGCCATGGGTGATCTGCAGGGCCGCTTCGAGCAGCGCCTGGTCGACCCGGTCGCGCACCTGCGCGTGCAGGCCTTCGGCCCCTTCGGCCAGACGCTGGCGCGCCCACGCCGAAAGCAGCGTTTCCCACTGCCCCGGATCCCCGGCACCGCGCGAGCGTGGCGCACCCGCACCGCGATGCAGCGCGCTGTCCACGTCGGCCACGCCGATGCTGTCGGCCGCGGCAAGTGCCGCCATGCGCCAGCACACGTTCTCCAGCTCACGCACGTTGCCGGGCCAATCGTGTTCGCGCAGCGCCTGCAACGCAGCAGCAGTCAGTCGTTTGGGCGGCGTATCGAGTTTGTGTGCGGCCGCGGCCAGGAAGGTCTCGGCCAGCTGCGCGACATCGTCGCGACGCTCGCGCAGCGGCGGCAACCGCAGCCGCACCACATCCAGCCGGTGCAGCAGATCGGCGCGGAAGCGCCCCTGCGCCACCAGCGTTTCCAGATCCTGATGGGTCGCGGCGATCACGCGCACATCGACGCGGATCAGCTCGCGCCCGCCCACGCGGAAGAACTCGCCCTCGGCCAGCACGCGCAGCAGGCGCGTCTGCAGCGGCAACGGCATGTCGCCGATCTCATCCAGGAACAACGTGCCACCGTTGGCCTGCTCGAAGCGGCCGATATGGCGACGCTGTGCACCGGTGAACGCGCCCGCCTCATGGCCGAACAGTTCGCTTTCCAGCAGTTCGGAGGGAATCGCCGCGGTATTGAGCGCGACGAATGGCCCCTGCACGCGCGGCGACTCGTGGTGCAGCGCATGCGCGACCAGCTCCTTGCCGGTGCCGGTCTCGCCATTGATCAGCACCGACAGTGGCGCCTGCGCCAGGCGGCCGATCGCGCGGAACAACGCGCGCATCGCCGGGGTATCGCCGACCAGCTGCGGACGCTGATCGGGCGGGGTCGCGCTGGCGGTCTCGCTCGGCTCGGCAAAGGTGACATCCGGCGCCGGCAGGACGCGCTGCGCCAGGGCGACCGCGTCATCCAGATCGAATGGCTTGGACAGAAACTCCTGTGCACCGCCGCGGAAGGCACCGGCCGTGCTCGCCACATCGGTATAGGCCGACATCACGATCACCGGCAGCTGGGGATGCGCCGCCTTCAGCTTGTCCAGCAGGACCAGCCCATCATCGCCGGGCATGCGGACATCGGTGAACAGTAGATCCGGCGGCGCCTGCTCGGCCAGCATCGCCAAGGCGGCAGCCGCTCCGTCGAACCCTTCGACGCGGTAGCCGGCCTCGCGCAGCGCGGTGCACAGCACGAAGCGCACCGCGCGGTCATCGTCGACCACCCAGACGCGCTGGGCGGTGGTGTCGACCTGGTCAGCCATGGGCGGCAGTGTCCTCGGCGGGGGTGCCCTGCCCGATCGGCAGCAGCACGGTGAATACGGTATGGCCCGGGCGCGAGCGGTAGGTCAGGGTGCCGCGGTGCTCGCGCGCGACCTGCTGGGCCAGCGCCAGGCCGAGCCCGGTGCCCTCGGCGCGGCCACTGACCAGTGGCAGGAACAGATGCTCGGCCAGGTCTTCGGGCACGCCACGGCCGTCATCGGCGATTTCCAGCCGCAGCGCCAGCGGATGCAGTTGATCGGTGATGCGCACGCCGTGCTCCACGCGCGTGCGCAGGGTAACGGTACCCGCACCGGCCTGGATCGCATTGCGGACCAGGTTCCACACCGCCTGGGTGAGGCGGTCGGCATCGCCATCGAACTCGGGAATGCTGGGGTCGTAATCGCGCTGGATCCGGACCGCCCAGCCGCCCTCGCTCTCCGCCAGGCGCAGGACTCGCTCCAACGAGGCGTGGATGTTGAGCGCCGCATGCGGTGCCGCCGGCGCGGGCGACAGCAGTTGCTCGAGCAGGCCGTTCAGGCGTTCGATTTCCGAGCCGATCAGCTCGATCAGTTCACGCTCGTCCGGATCGCGCTGTGCGTTGCGGCGTGCCAGCAGCTGGGCCGCGCCCTTCAATCCCGCCAACGGATTGCGCAGCTCGTGGGCCAGGCCTTTGAGCGCGGCACTGAGCGCGCTGGGCAGCGCCTGGGTGGGGTCCAACCCCGGGAACTCATCGACCGGATGCGCCTCCAGCAGCCAGCCGCCCTCGTCCCAGCGGCTGAGCCACCCCTCGGCAAAACGGGGTGCATCGCCCGGCAGCGCCAAGGCCAGCCGGTGCAGGCGCAGCGTGTCGCGCTCATCGCGGGCGAGGAAGTGGGCCAAGGCGTCGCCCTGGGCCTCCAGCGAGGCCAGCGGCTGGCCCAGCAGGCGGCGCACGCTCACACCCAGCCAGCGGGCGAAGGCCGGATTGCAGCCCACCACACGGCCGCTGGCGTCGGCCCAGGCAACCGGAGTGCCGAGGGCGTCGAGGGCGGGGGGCAGGAGCGCGGTGGTCATTGCACCAATGTAGTGCAAAACGGCAGGCGTGTTGATCTTGTGCTGCGCGCAGCGGCGCGCTGGCAAACGCCCGGGCAGCGTGCACCCGCCGTCAGTTGGCGGGGTCGGGCGCCTTCGGCAACGCCACACCCTTCGGCCACAGCATCCAGATCGTGCCCTTCTGCTTCATGTGCCCGGCCAGCTCGCCGGCGACATCGCCAGTGCCCCAGAACAGGTCCGCGCGCACTTCGCCGGTGATGGCACCGCCGGTGTCCTGCGCGGCGACCGGGCGCACCAGCGCGGTACCGTCCGGCCGCGTGGTGGACAGCCACAACAGGCTGCCCAGCGGCACGACGTTGCGGTCCACGGCGACGCTGTAGCCGGCGGTCAGCGGCACGTTCAACGAGCCGCGCGGGCCGTCATCGCTGTCCGGGCCACGGGTGAAGAACACATAGCTGGGGTTGCTGGCCAGCAGCTCGGGCACGCGTGCGGGATGGGCATCGGCCCAGGCGCGGATGGCGGCCATGCTCACGTCGGCCTGCTTCAACTCACCCTGCTCCACCAGCCAGCGGCCGATCGGGCGGTAGGGATGGCCGTTCTGGTCGGCGTAGGCGATCCGCAGTTGACGACCATCGGCCAGCTGCACGCGACCGGAGCCCTGGATCTGCAGGAACTGCAGGTCCATCGGGCTGGTCAGCCAGGCCAATACGGGGGCTTTGACGCCGTTCGTGGCGATCCGCGCTGCATCGTCATACGGCTTGAGCACGCGCCCCTCCACGCGGCCGCGCAGGCGCTTGCCCTTGAGTTCGGGGTAAAGGCTGTCGAGCTGGACGCTGACCATGTCGTCGGGCACGCCGTACACCGGCACCGATGCCTTCGCGGTGCGGGTGAGGCTGCCGGCATAGATCGGCTCGTAGTAGCCGGTGATCAGGCCGTCGGCCCGGTTGCCGGCGGCACGCAGCGCATAGACGTCGAGATTGGCCTGCAAGAACTGGCGGATGCCGGCCGGTGTGGTGGCAACGTTGGCCGCCGCTGCGCAGGTGGGTGCCCAGTTGGCCTCCGTCTTCAGGCGCGGGCAGGCACTGCGCCAGGCCGCGAAGCCAGCCTGCAGATCGGCATCCGCGACGGCGGGCAATGCGTTCCAGTTTGCCTTCGCGTAGGTGCTGGTTTGCACCGGCGGTGATGCCGGGCGCTGCGGCGCGACCGCGCAGGCACTCAACAGCGCCAATCCCACGCCCATCAGCGCGGCGTGCTTGAGTACGGAGAGGACGGCCGTGAACTTCATGGGCGGCGTTCCTGTTGCAACAGCAGCGAGTGCAGGATGCGGGCGTCTTCGGCATCGAGATCTGCGGGGAGATCGTCGCGGCCGCGGAAGCGGCGATGGAAGGCGCCGACGGCCGCCGCCCGGTCGTCCATCGGGTAACCGAAGGTCTGAAGGGCCATCCAGGGATCGAAGCCCATCGGCGCCGGGCCATCGGTCGCGCGCGGCCATACGCCGAAACCGGCTTCGGCCAGCTGCTGCCACGGGAAGAAACGGCTGGGATCCTGCTTGCGCGACGGGGCCAGATCGGCATGCGCGATGATCTGGCTGCGCGGGATGCGCAGGCGCGTGCACAGGTCATCCAGCAGGCGGATCAAGGCCGCGATCTGTGCCGGTGCGAACGGCGTGTCGCCATCGTTGTCGATCTCGATGCCGATCGAGGCCGAGTTGAGATCAGTGATCGTGCCCCAGCGCCCGGGACCGGCATGCCAGGCGCGCCGGTCATCGCCCACCAGCTGGTAAATGTGGCCATCGGCGCCGACCAGATAGTGCGAGCTGACCTTGCCGCCGCTGTTGGCGCTACGCAGCGTGTCCAGGCTCTGCTGCACGGAATGCTGATCGGTGTGGTGAAGCACGATCACGACCGGCGCGCGCGCGTTGTGGTTCGCCGACGGCACCCAGGTGGCGAGCGGGCTGCGCTGCTCGAGCGGGATGGTGCTGCAGGCAGCCAAGGACAGCGCCAGCAGGGCGGACAGCGACAGGCGATAGCGGGTCATGGGGGGATTCTACCCGGCGCTGCGAGCACCGCGTGGGGCTGGCAGCGCTGGCCGTCGCGCCTGGCGAATCCGAGCTTTCCAGGGGCCTTCCCTTACCTCAAGCACGCTCAGCGGAGGCGGCGGCCGACAATCAGCCTCATAAGACGTACATGTTAAATACGCCGACTACCTGTTGGATATGAGGATGCGATTCCAGATCGATGTCTTCTTGCTCGCCAAGGAGTGCATTGATCGCAACCATCTCATCCCGAGTAGCGAAATTAACACCCGCGCCTCGTCGAGGCTGATGATCGCCAGAATCTCGAAGGGAATTCCATCAAATGGCGACCATTTGAAAAGAGGTACTAGTCCATCACCGTCGTCATCAACACGACTGAGGTGATACTCGCGCAACGCAGGCAGTGATTCGGCAACGACCCCAGTTCTGCGCCACCTCGGTGTAATTGCAAAAGCCGCGCAGGTCGCCACTCCGATTAGACGATGGACGGCCCGCACATTGATCGTGTAACCACAGTGCAAACAACACGAGGCTACGACCGTCTTGCTCCGGACCGCCGCGCTCGTTGCCTCGTTCGAGGATGAACTTCAGAGCGTCCGCCATCACTTGAGCACGGGTGCGATCCCTAAGGAGCAAGAATGCCAAGACCAAACTCGCCGCTATAGGAAGAGATGATTGAGCAGTCATAGCTGAGTCCTGACGTCATTCCACATCGCGCCTGGAAGCCAGGGCCACCCGTATCCTGATCTCCCAGAACCTGCAATACAGGGAACGAAAAATGTCGCTCCGACCGGGCGCATCGTCCTGCATCGCGACTTGGCCTCTCGCGCCGTAGTACAGCTACGGGAGGAGAGCGAGCTGCTGGCTCTCAGACGGCCATTCAAAGACGTTTCATTACAGTCAGTCTCAAGCTCCATTCTCGACGACCCCTTACAACGTCTCAAACGTGAACATCTGCCGGCTTCCTGAACATTGCGGGTGAACTAATCAGAGAACCCTGAGCCGACTCGCGGATCAGCAGATAGTTTCCTTTCGTATTACCTGCATCGGGACATCGCGAGACGGACACCCTCTCCGACTTCCGCAGGCGTAACGGATCCAGGGAGTACTACATGCTGATCTTCGGGCACTCCGCCCCAGCCCTCAAGCTTTTCATGGACTGTTGGAGAAATTATGATCTCTTGGTCACGTCGCTCAACGTTGCAATCTAATAATTCTTTGAACAGTTCGCGGCGGGTCTTGTAGCCAAATTTTCGCATGTGCAGACCAACCCACTCGTCTGACGCATTTTTCAAAAACTCTAGATCGTAGAGTCTTTTATCAAATGTGGCCTCTGGATGAATCCACACACCCTCACGTGGCTGCGCAAGAACAAATCTACTTGCGTCAAGCGCGGCTAGCACTGCTGTTCCCAAGGCTTCGTTTTCTACGTTCGGAGGAAGTATAAGTCTCACTCCTTCCGGGTCCATTCGGGAACTTCTGTAGCCTGAGAAAGTCTGGACCGTAACGAAATCTTGGTTGGCCTTCACAGATGCCCATTGAGTCTTCCTTAATTTATTCATCTCATTCAACCGTAATTATTCTGAATAGAATCATCTGCCTCTCGTGCACGCAACTGCTCTCATTATCTCACTCCATGCAGGTTGATGCTGGCACCCGCCCACTAGCCTGAAAGGTGGAACCCTGCGAAACCACGCTGCTGCTGTCGGCGCTGCTGTTGGCAGCCTTGAAGCCGATACCGGCTTCGGCTCGGCGGCAGTCACCTTCTGGCCGCCGATGACGATGTTGCCTTCGGTCAGCGTGGCGTAGGTGGTGCTGCTGTCGCCGCCCTTCTCGTTCATCGGCACGCCGCCACCA
>NZ_JBSZJV010000024.1:0-51021 GCF_054188265.1 Stenotrophomonas sp. IS26 | reverse complement strand
CGTGGGCTCGCTGCTCGATTACCTCGACGAACTGGGCATCGCCGAAGACACCCTCGTGGTGTACTCCACCGACAACGGGCCGCACCGCAATTCGTGGCCGGATGGCGGCATGACGCCGTTCCGCAGTGAGAAGGACACCAACTGGGAAGGCGCGTTCCGGATTCCACTGGTGGTGCGTTACCCGGGCAGGATCAAGCCGGGTTCGGTGTCCAACGAGATCGTCCAGCACCATGACTGGCTGCCGACCTTCCTGGAACTGGCGGGCAACAAGGGCGTGGTCAACGACCTCAAGAAAGGGGTCAAGGCGATCGGGCGCACCTACAAGAACCACATCGACGGCGTCAGCCTGCTGCCGTATCTCACCGGCAAGGAGGAAAAGTCGCCGCGCAAGCTGTTCGTCTACATCTCCGATGATGGCGACATGCTCGGCATCCGCTACGACAACTGGAAGGTGACCTTCATCGAGCAGCGCTGCAAGGGCACCATGCAGCTGTGGGGCGAACCGTTCACGGTCATGCGCATTCCCAAGATCTACAACCTGCGCACCGATCCGTACGAGTTCGCGGATGTGACCTCCAATACCTATTGGGACTGGTACATCAACCACGTCTACATCGTGTACGGGGCGATCGCGCTGCTCACGAAATTCAACGAGACGTTCGTGGACTTCCCCAAGATCCAGAAGCCGAACACGTTCACGGCCGACCAGGCCGTCGAGAAGCTGCAGGAAGCAGTGACGGGCAAGTAGCGGCTGCGGCCATCGCGTGGAAGGATCGACGAACGGGGGGACGAAATGTCCCCCCGTTCGCGTGCCCGTTCCGTCAGGCGGCCTCGGAGGCTGCCTGTTCGTGGGCCGGGGCGTACGCCGGGTAATCGACGTAGCCGGCCGCGCCGCCGCCATAGAACGTTTCGCGATCGGCAGGGGCCAACGGCCAGCCATGCTGCAGGCGTGCCACCAGGTCCGGGTTGCTGATGAAGGCAGTGCCGAAGGCCGCCAGGTCGATCAGGCCCGCATCGATCAGCTGCTCGGCGCGCTCGCGGGTCATGCCACCGGCGAGGATGAGCGCGGTGCCGGGCAGATGCGGCTTCAGCGTGCGCAACAGGCCACTGAAGCCCGAGTCACCGGCACCATCGACCGACTTCTGGCCGACCTTGAAGCCGGACTGGTCCATCAGGTGCACATACGCCAGGCCGCGCTGCCCGATGGCCTGGATCAGCGCGGTGTAGGTCGCATCGATTTCCGGGTAGTGCGGCATGTCGAACAACTGGCCATACGGCGAGAGCCGGATGGCCGTACGCGATGCGCCGATCCGCGCGACCACGGCGTCGATCACTTCCAGCGTGAAGCGCAGGCGGTTGTCCAGCGACTGCGGGCCGTATTGGTCGGTGCGGTCATTCACCTGTGGATTGATGAACTGCTCATGCAGATAGCCGTTGGCGCCGTGGATTTCCACGCCGTCAAAGCCCGCTTCGATGGCATTGGCGGCCGCCTGCGCGAACTCCGCCACGATGCGCGGAATCTCGTCGGTCTCCAGCTGGCGCGGCGCCGGGGCGGCGACCAGCGCCGGTTGGCCCTGCTCGTTGTAGCCGAATGCCTGCGCGCCGACCGGCAGTTTCGAGCTGGCACTGACCGGGCGCGCATCGTTGGCCTGGATGGTGGGGTGCGAGACGCGACCGACATGCCAGAGCTGGGCGAACATCCGGCTGCCCAGCGCATGGACCGAATCGGTGGTCAGGCGCCAGCCGGCGATCTGCTCGGCCGTGAAGATGCCGGGATTGAACAGATAGCCTTGGCCCTCGCGGGAAATGGGGGTGCCCTCGCTGACGATCAGGCCGGCGGTGGCACGCTGGGCGTAGTACAGCGCCGTTCGTTCATCGGCGGCATCCTGCGGGGCGCGTGCACGGGTCAGCGGGGCCATGACCACGCGGTTGCGCAGCGGGATGCCCGCGAGGTCGAACGTATTGAAAAGGGAGCTCATGGGGGTTCCTGAGGGTGCGAGGGGGAGGGGCGTGGCGGGTCCGCCATGCGTTCCCCCCATCGTATGGGCGTGCGATATCGGCCACAATGCGATGATTCGGCAAATGACTATTGCTGAAACAGCAATCAGGTTCCCAAGGCGCCCACCATGCAGCTCAAAGCCCTCCGCTATTTCCTCACCGTCGCCGCCACCGGCAGCTTCCTGGCCACGGCGCGCCAGTACCGGGTGCCAGCCTCATCGGTGTCGCGCTTCATCGCGGCGCTTGAACAGGACGTGGGGCACCAGCTGTTCTACCGGAGCACCCGGGCGGTGCGGTTGACCGAGGCGGGCGAGCAGTTCCACCAGCAGGTGCGCGACGCCGTGGATCTGCTCGATGACGCGGTCGGGCAGCTGGAAGGCCGCGACGCCGCGCTGCGCGGCCTGATCCGCATCAACGCCCCCGAGTCGCTGGGGCGGCTGCACATCGCGCACATCGTCAACACGTTGCAGGCGCGGTATCCCGAGCTGATCGTCGAGCTGACCCTGACCGACACGCTGATCGATCCCGTCCAGGAAGGCGTGGATATCATCATCCGGGTCGGGCTGCTGATGGATTCGGGGCTGATCGGCAAGGTCATCGCGCCCCACCGCAACATCCTCGCCGCCAGCCCGGCCTACCTTGCCGCGCATGGCACGCCGGTGGTGCCGGAGGATCTGCTGCAGCATCAATGCCTGGTCTACAAAGGGCAGCTCGGCATCCAGAAGTGGTATTTCCGTTCCTCGCCGGAGGTACCGTTCAAAGCGGTGAACGTGACCGGCCCCTTGCGCAGCAACAATGCCGAAGCGCTGCTGGCGGCAGCCATTGCAGGGCGTGGCGTGGTGCTGTTCCCCACCTGGCTGTTCAACGCGGAAATGCTGCGTGGCGGCAGCATGGTCACGCTGCTCGGCGACTGGGAGTTTTCCCCGCAATCCGAACGGGTGTATCTGCAGCTGCTCTCGCCGGAAAACAGACTGCGCTCACGCAAGGTCCGCGAAGTGTCGGCCTTCCTCACCGAGGCGATCGGATCGCCGCCCTACTGGGATCGTGCTGATCCGTGAGCCATGGGCACCCCCATCACACCGGGGGTGGCAGGATCGGGAGAGATTCGCCCCTCACCAGGAGACCACCATGGCTTCGACCGTTGTCCTGACCCGATCGTGGGTCATCCATCCCTTCCACGCCGCTGTATTGGGCGGCGTGCTGCCGCTGTTCCTCGGCGCACTGCTGGCGGACTACGCATACTGGAGTTCGTACGAGATCCAGTGGGCCAACTTTGCGTCCTGGCTGCTGATCGGTGCGATGGTGATGACCACGCTGGCCCTGCTGTGCGGGATCGTTGGTCTGGTCCGTGGCAGTCGCAACCTCGCTTACGTGGTGATTCTGGCGGTGATATGGGGCGTGGGCTTCATCAACTGCCTGCACCATGCGCGCGACGCTTGGGCAGTGATGCCGGCGGGGCTGGTGCTCTCGGTGATCCTGACGGTGCTGGCGCTGGTCGCCACCTGGGTGGGCCTGTCCAGCCTGCGCGTGGGAGGTGTGCGATGAGCCGCCAGACGACGTTCCGCCTTCTTTCGGTGTCCGCGCTTGCGGTCGCACTCGCTGCCTGCAGCGGCAAGGCGCCCGAGCTGGAGCAGTATGGCGGCAACCCGGAGATGCCCAAGCCGCATCGCGGGTTGATGCCGGACATGACCATCGCCAAGCCGGCGCAGTGGGGCGACACGCTTCCCACCGTGCCCAAGGGCTACCGCATCTCGGCGATCGCCACTGATCTGGGCATTCCGCGGCAGACCCTGGTGCTGCCCAACGGCGACATTCTCGTGGCCGAAGGCCGCGGCGGCAGTGCGCCGAATCTCAAGCCGAAGGATGTCATCGCCGGCAAGATCAAGGCCAAGGGCAATACCGCGGTCAAGAGCGGCAACCGCCTGACCCTGCTGCGTGACGCCGATGGCGACGGCGTCTACGAACTGAAGACGGTGTTCGCCGACAAGCTCAACGCGCCGTACGGCCTGGCGATGATCGGCAATGCGATCTTCGTGGCCAACCAGGACGCGGTGGTGCGCTTTGACTACCAGGAAGGCCAGACCAAGGCGAGCGGGGCACCGGTGAAGCTGACCGACCTGCCTGCGGCGATCAACCATCACTGGACCAAGGCGATGACCGCCAGCGCCGATGGCCGCTATCTCTATGTGGGCATCGGCTCCAACAGCAATATCACCGAACGTGGCATGGCGGTGGAGATCGACCGCGCGCGGATCTGGCAGATCGATGCGGTCACCGGCGCGCACAAGGATTACGCCACCGGCATCCGCAATCCCACCGCGCTGGCGATCCAGCCGAGCACCGGCACGCTGTGGGCGGTGGTCAACGAGCGCGATGAGATCGGCCCCAACCTGGTGCCCGATTACCTCACCTCGGTGAAGGAGGGCGGCTTCTATGGCTGGCCCTACAGCTACTGGGGCAAGAATGTGGATCGCCGGGTGATGCCGCAGAATCCGGAAAAGGTCGCCTCGGCCATCGCACCGGATTACGCGCTGGGCTCGCATGTGGCCGCACTGGGCGTGGCCTTCTCGTCCGAGGTGATGGGTACGCAGTTTGCCGATGGCGTGTTTGTGGGCGAGCACGGCAGCTGGAATCGCAATCCCCCGGTCGGCTACAAAGTCGTGTTCGTGCCCTTCAGCAATGGCCGCCCGGCCGGCGAGCCGATCGATTTCGTGAGCGGTTTCTTCGGCGAGGACGGCAAGACGCGCGGCCGCCCGGTAGGTGTCACGGTCGACCCGCGTGGTGCACTGATCGTTGCCGATGACCTCTCCAACACGATCTGGCGGGTCACCCACGACGGGACGCCCGCCCAGCCATAATCCTTAACGGGGACGGAGGGGATTAATAATTACCTCCGTCCCCGTTAAGAGGGGGCTTGACCTTCCCATGATGGGAATCTTTAGGGTGGCAGGTAACCTCACCCCAAGGACTGCCCCATGTCTTCTGTTGCTTCCCGGTCCGGCGCGCCGCTCAGCCGCCTGAGCCTGCCCATCGAGGGCATGACCTGCGCCTCCTGCGTGGGCCGGGTGGAGCGCGCGCTGACCGCCGTCCCCGGCGTGCAGACGGCGTCGGTCAACCTGGCCACCGAGCGGGCCGATCTCAGCTTCATCGGGGCGCCCGATCCTCAGGCGGCGGTCCGTGCCATCGAACGCGCCGGCTACACCGTGCGCGAAGCCACCACCGAACTGAGCATCGAAGGGATGACCTGCGCGTCCTGCGTTGGTCGCGTGGAGCGCGGCCTTGCGCAGCTGCCGGGCGTGATCGCGGCCAGCGTCAACCTGGCGACCGAACGGGCGCAGGTGCGTCATCTGGCCGGTACGGTCTCCGTCGCCGATCTGCTGGCTGCCGTGGAAAACGCCGGCTACACCGCGCGCGTTGCAGGCGTGAGCACGGCTGCGGCCGGTGATCAGGAGGAGGAACGCCGCGAAGGTGACGCCCGCGCGCTGCGCCGCTCCCTGTTGCTGGCGGCGCTGCTGACCCTGCCGGTGTTCATCCTGGAAATGGGCTCGCACCTTGTCCCGGCCATGCACCACTGGGTGATGCATACCGTTGGCCTGCAGACCAGCTGGTACCTGCAGTTCGCGCTGGCCACGCTGGTGCTGTTCGGGCCGGGCCTGCGCTTCTTCCGCAAAGGCGTGCCGGCACTGCTGCGCGGCGCCCCGGACATGAACTCGCTGGTCTCGCTCGGCACCGCGGCGGCCTATGGCTACTCGGTGGTCGCCACCTTCGCCCCGGGCGTGCTGCCGCCGGGCACCGCCAACGTTTACTTTGAAGCGGCGGTCGTCATCGTGACCCTGATCCTGCTCGGGCGAACGCTCGAGGCGCGGGCGAAGGGCCGTACCTCGCAGGCGATCAAGCGCCTGGTCGGGCTGCAGGCGCGGACTGCACGCGTGCAACGTGGCGGTGAGAACGTCGAGGTGCCGCTGGACGAGGTCACGCTCGGCGATGTCGTACTGGTCCGCCCGGGCGAGAAGGTGCCGGTGGACGGCGCGGTGGTGGAGGGGGCGTCCTATGTGGATGAGAGCATGATCACCGGCGAGCCGGTACCGGTGGCCAAGGCCGTGGGCGCCGAGGTGGTCGGGGGCACCCTCAACACCACCGGTGCCTTCAGCTTCCGTGTCACCAAGGTGGGCGGGGATACCGTGCTGGCCCAGATCATCCGTCTGGTCGAGCAGGCACAGGGCTCCAAGCTGCCGATCCAGGCGCTGGTCGACCGGGTCACCATGTGGTTCGTGCCGGCGGTGATGGCTGCAGCCGCGCTGACCTTCCTGGTGTGGCTGGTGTTCGGTCCGGCACCGGCGCTGACCTTTGCGCTGGTCAATGCGGTGGCGGTGCTGATCATTGCCTGCCCTTGTGCGATGGGCCTGGCCACGCCGACCTCGATCATGGTCGGCACCGGCCGCGCGGCGGAGCTGGGCGTGCTGTTCCGCAAGGGCGAGGCGCTGCAGGCACTGCGCGATGTGAGTGTGATCGCGCTGGACAAGACCGGTACGCTGACCAAGGGCCGTCCCGAACTGACCGACCTGGAGCCGGCCGATGGTTTCCAGGCCGATGAGGTGCTGGCGCTGGTCGCTGCGGTGGAAACCCGCTCGGAGCATCCCATCGCCGAGGCCATCGTGGCTGCCGCCAAAACGCGTGGGCTGGCACTGGCGCCCCTCGAGCGCTTCGAGGCGGTGCCCGGCTTCGGTGTGTCCGCGCAGGTCGGTGGCCGCACCGTGGCCGTCGGCGCGGACCGCTACATGACCCGGCTGGGTCTGGATGTGACCGCCTTCCGGCCGACCGCGCAGCGGCTCGGCGAGCAGGGCAGGAGCCCGCTGTATGCCGCCATCGATGGGCGCCTGGCGGCGGTGATCGCCGTGGCCGACCCGATCAAGGAAAGCACCCCCGCGGCGATCCAGGCCCTGCACGCGCTGGGCCTGAAGGTGGCGATGATCACCGGTGACAACGCGGCCACGGCGGCAGCCATCGCGCGCCAGCTGGGCATCGATGAAGTGGCCGCCGAGGTGCTGCCCGATGGCAAGGTCGCCGCGCTCAAGCGTTTCCGTGCGGGTGGCGCCAAGGTGGCCTTCGTCGGTGACGGGATCAATGACGCACCGGCGCTGGCCGAGGCCGATGTCGGCCTGGCCATCGGTACCGGCACCGATGTGGCGATCGAGGCGGCCGACGTGGTGCTGATGTCCGGCGACCTGCGCGGCGTGCCCAACGCGATTGCCCTGAGCCAGGCAACGATCCGCAACATCAAGCAGAACCTGTTCTGGGCCTTCGCCTACAACGCGGTGCTGATCCCGGTGGCCGCTGGCCTGCTGTACCCGTTCAACGGCACGCTGCTCTCGCCGATCTTCGCCGCGGCGGCGATGGCATTGTCCAGTGTGTTCGTGCTCGGCAACGCGCTGCGGCTCAAGCGCTTCCATGCACCGATGCAGGCCGATACGCTGAGCACCGGCATGGTGGAAAGTGAGATGAGGAGCGGACGATGAATATCGGTGAAGCCGCGACGTTTTCGGGCGTGTCGGCGAAGATGATCCGCTATTACGAGCAGATCGGCCTGATCCCACCGCCGGCGCGCTCGGAGGCGGGCTACCGGCACTACAGCCTGCAGGACGCGCACAGCCTGCGCTTCATCCGCCGCGCGCGCGATCTCGGTTTTTCAGTCGAACAGATCGGCGAACTGCTGGTGCTGTGGCAGGACCGCGAGCGTGCCAGTGCCGACGTCAAGGCGGTGGCGCTGTCGCACGTGGGTGGGCTGAAGGCGAAGATCGCCGAGCTGCAGGCGATGGTGCAGACGCTGGAGCATCTGGCCGCGCACTGCCACGGCAATGACCGGCCGGATTGCCCGATCATCGCCGGCCTGGCCCAGCCCGTTTCCGCGCCGGCGGAGACCGCATCAGCCGGCAAGCCTCGCAAAACGCCGTTGTTCGGCGCGGATACGCCGGTGTCCTCGCGCGGGCGCGCGGCCCGCAAGCCACGGTCCTGATCGACCCGGTTGCGTTCATGCCCTGCACAAAGGGCGCGGACGCGTTAAGGCCTTGACCTTGCCACGTTGTCATCCCGGACAGTGGGCTGACACCCACCACGGCGAGGTCGCCCGATGCATCGTTTCACTCTTCCCACCATGACCTGCGGCGGCTGCGCCCGCTCCGTCACCAAGGCCCTGCAGGGCGTTGATCCACACGCACGCATCGAGACCGATCCGCCCGCGCGCGAAGTACGCGTGGAGAGCGACCGCGAGCGGGCCGCCTTCCTGGCCGCGCTGGCCGAGGCTGGATTCCCTGCCACGCCATGAGTTGGCGGTCCCACGCCATCCCGGAGGACAACGCATGTGCATGAAACATCTTCTGCCGCTGCTGCCGTCCCTGGCGGCGTGGGGCACCGTGAAATCCGATGCCGTCGCGGCGGCTCAGGCTTTGGTGGCGGACGCGAGTCGCTTCACCAGCACCTCAGCCGCTTCGGCCGACGAGGCCGGGTTCTGGCCGGTGATCAGCAAGCCATCGCTGACCACATACGAGCCCCAGTCCGGTCCCTTTGAGTAGTGGCCGCCCGCCGCCTTGAGCATGTCCTCGACCAGGAACGGCACCACCTCGGTCAGGCCGACGGCGTCTTCTTCGGTGTTGGTGAAGCCGGTGACCTTCTTGCCCTGCACCAGCGGGGCACCCTCGGCAGTCGTGACGTGACGCAGCACGCCCGGCGCATGGCAGACCAGCGCGACCGGCTTGTCGGCGGCGATGAAGGCTTCGATCAGCGCGATGGAGTGGGTGTCTTCGGCGAGGTCCCACAGCGGGCCGTGGCCGCCAGGATAGAACACTGTATCGAACTCGGCCTGCGAAACGCTGTCCAGCCGCACGGTGTTGGCCAGCTGCGCGTTGGCATCCACGTCTGCTTCGAAACGGCGGGTGGCGTCGGTCTTGAAGTCCGGTTCGTTGCTTTTGGGATCCAGCGGCGGCCGCCCACCCTTGGGCGAGGCCAGCACGATCTCGGCGCCCGCATCCTTGAAGGTGTAGTAGGGCGCGGCCAGCTCTTCCAGCCAGAAGCCGGTCTTCTTGCCGGTGGCGCCGAGTTCGTCGTGCGAGGTCAGAACGATGAGGACTTTCATGGATGATGCTCCTGTGGGTTATTGATTAGACTGGTCGTCTAGTGATGGGGCCGAGAAAAACACGCCGATGCCGGCGTGCGTGAGACCTGCCTTTGTCAGGGGGCGGTATGCAGAAGGCGGGCGGTCAACGCCACGGTGTCGTCGAACGGGCCGGTGGTGCGGGCGATCTTGACCATGATGCTGGTCCCCAGCCACAGCTGATACAGGCTTCGGGCGACCGCCTCGGGCGGCTCCCGGGTCGCCACCGATCCGTCGGCCAGACCCGCTGCAATCGCACGCGCCAGCCGATCGGTGATCCCCGTGGTACCCCGCTGGAGTGCGGCCCGCATGGGTTCGGAAAGGTCCGCCACTTCGGCACCGAGCTTGACGGCCAGGCACTTGCCCTGGCAGTCCTCGAAGGACTGGCTGTCCTGCCAGGCGCGGAAGTACGCCGCCAGTTGCTCGGCCTTGGTCTGGCCCGGCTGGCGGAAGATGCGGTCCATATCGGCGAGATAGGCGCTGAAGTAGTCCTCCAGCAATGCCTCGCCGAAGGCTTCCTTCGAGGCGAAGTAGTGGTAGAACGAGCCCTTGGGAACCCCTGCCGCGGAAAGGACCTCGTTGAGGCCGACGGCGGAAAAGCCTTTGGCGCCCATGATCCGCTGGCCGGTGGCGAGGATCGTGTCACGGGCAGCGGAGGAGGTGGTGGGCGAGTTCATGGACGCCACTGTACGCATGATTAGACCGGTCGTCTAGTGCATGCTTGCGTGGTCTACGGGAAGCAGGCCAGCGGCCGGCACTATCCCGTTCCCGCGCGGCGAACGCCGACTGGGAACGGCCGGATCAGGGTATATTCCCCGGCCCCATTTTCATTGCCAGATAGCGCCCCGCCATGAGCACGCCCCGCAAGCACTACAAACACCCCGCAGAATCCGAGATCGGCAACGGCACGATCTACCTCGAGGCGCAGGGCGATGTGATCGTGCGGCAGGTGGAGAGCTACCGCAGTGTGCTGGTCTGGGCCGACAAAACCGGGCAGGCCGATGAGCGCTTCCCGCTGTCCGATCAGCCGCTGTCCTGGCTGGACCTGGATTCGGATGACGCCATCACCGCCAGCCAGTTTGAAGCCGTCTGGAAGCAGGCCAAAGCCGTTTCCGGCTGAGCGGGCCGAAAGGCTGGCGTCACACCGTCCAGCCGGGCCTTTCCGCCGCCACATGCATCAGCTGATCCAGCTGGCGCAGCGCCCGGTGCAGTTCCTGCCGGTTGGCGGCGGCACCCAATGAGATCCGCACCGCATCGTTGATCGCCACCCCTTCGGGCGTGAACGCCGATGACGGTGCGATGCCCAGCCCCTGCAGGCGCGCGGCGTGGGTGAGGCTGGCATCGGTCCAGTGCGCGGGAAGACGGCACCAGGCGTGCACGCCCGCGCAATGCTGCAGGAACCGCGGCGACAACGCCGACCGCGCCAGATAGCGTCGTTCGGCCGCTTCGTCCTGCACCAGTGTCAGCATGGCCTGGGCGGAGCCGTCCAGGATCAGCTGCGTCACCAGGGCGTTCATCAGTGGCGGTGCCATCAGGTTCACCGCGCGCAGCGCATCCAGCATCGGCTGCCGGTCCATGCCTTCGGGAAGGCGCACGAAGCCGGTGTGCAGGCCTGGACTGAGGCACTTGGAGAGCGTGGAGATGTAGCAGGCGTGCCGTGGTGCCAGCAGCGCGAGCGGGGCAGGGGCGTCCTCCAGCAGCAGCCAGTAGGGGTCGTCTTCGATCAGCTGCAGGTGCTGCGCGCGGATCACCTCCGCCAACGCTTCGCGGCGTGCCTGCGGCATCGTGTGGGCGGTGGGGTTCTGCGCGGTCGGGTTGAGATAGACCACGCGCGCACCCCGTTCTTTCGCGGTACGGGCCAGCGCATCCGGGCGCATCCCGTGCTCGTCGCACTCGACCACCTGAAGGTGCCGCTGCAGCACCCGCGCGGCATGCAGCAGCCCGGGATAGACCAGCGGCTCGCACAGAATCGTGTCACCGGCGTCGGTCAGCGCCAGCAACAGGGCGGACAGCGCAGCCTGCGCGCCTTCCGTGACGATCAAGGTGTCGGCATCCAGCTTGCCGAGGATCGGCTTGAGCCACTGTTGTGCAGCCCGATGATCCGCCCGGCTTCCGCCGCCCACGTGATAGGTCATCAGGTTGCCGACGTCGCTGCGGGTCAGCACCGATGACAGGCCACGCTGCAGCATGTCCGCGACCTGGCCGCCGCCGGGGCTGGGCGGCAGGTTCATGCTCAGGTCCACCAGCTGGGCAAGTTCCACCTGCGGCGGCGCGACGAACGACCCCAGCGGGCCACGCGCATCGATCAGCCCGCGCTTGCGTGCCTCGGTGAACGCACGGGTGATGGTGGTGAGGTCCACCTTCAGCTCGGTGGCCAGCGCACGCTGTGCGGGCAGGCGCTGGCCGGGACGTAACGCACCGGACCACACCGCACGTTCCAGCGCCTGCACGATGCGCAGGTACACCGGCCCGTGGCCATCGGCGATGAGGGGGCTCCATTCCATGCGCGCATGGTACGCGCGCCAAGGCGAGCGGCTGCGACAGTGTGTCGCATCATGTATGGATCATGTCGTTGCCTAACGTACGCGGCTGCGGCGGGCACCCCCCATGCATATCGGTCATGCAGGGGGGTGTTCGCCACTTTTCATGATCCGGGCCGCCCGGCCCGGCACTGCGTTGGAAGGGCCGTCACGCATGAACCCCGCTACACACTCCGCTCGCCGCGCCACGCTGGCCGGTCGAGCCCGCGCCGGACGCTGGTTCGGCCTGGCAGCGCTGCTGCCGCTGCTCACAGGCTGCAAGAACCTGGAGCTGTTCAATCCCATGGGCAGCATCGCCGAGCAGGAAATGCAGCTGATCCTGGTCTGCACCGGCCTGATGCTGCTGGTGGTGATCCCGGTGATCATCCTCACGCTGTACTTCGCGTGGCACTACCGCGAGTCGAACAAAAAGGCCACCTACGCACCCAACTGGTCGCACTCCACCGCGATCGAAGTGGTGGTGTGGACGATTCCGTGCCTGATCGTGGTCGTTCTGGGTGTATTGATCTGGAAGAGCACCCACGCGCTGGATCCCTACCGCCCGATCGAATCGGACACGCCCGCGCTGCGCGTGGAAGTGGTCTCGCTCAACTGGAAGTGGTTGTTCATCTATCCGGACCACAACGTGGCCACGGTCAATGAGCTCGTGATGCCGGTCGATACGCCGGTCGCCTTCAAGCTGACCTCCGAGTCGATGATGAATGCCTTCTTCGTGCCGCAGCTGGGCAGCATGGTCTACACCATGCCGGCGATGCAGACCCGCCTGCACCTGATCGGGCACACGCCGGGCACCTATGCCGGGATGTCATCGGCCTACAGCGGCTCGGGTTTCTCGGACATGAAGTTCGATGCGCGGGTGGTGACGGCGGCGGACTTCGACCAGTGGCTGGCGCAGTCGCGCGGCACCGCCGTCCATCTGAACCAGGCCCGCCTGGCCGAGCTGGAGAAGCCGACCCACGGCGCGCCGATGCAGCGCTTCGCCAGCGTGGATACCGGCCTGTTCGACAGCATCCTGCGCCGCTATGGCGGCATGCCCGACGACGAAATCTGCCTGCCCGGCGAAGAACCCGGCGCGACATCCCAACTCGTAAGCCTGGCCGCGTCTGCCAGCCGTACCGCGGAGAACTGATTGTGCTTGGAAAGTTGAACCTCGAAGCGATTCCCTACCACGACCCGATCATCATGTCGGCGCTGGTGGGCTCGCTGCTGCTGGGTGTGGCGATCATCGCGGCCATCACGTATTACAAGAAGTGGGGCTACCTCTGGACCGAGTGGATCACCTCGGTGGACCATAAGAAAATCGGCGTGATGTACATCATCCTGGCCCTGGTCATGCTGGTGCGCGGCTTCGCCGATGCGCTGATGATGCGTGCCCAGCAGGCCATCGCCGCCAATGACAGCGCCGGCTACCTGCCGCCGGAACACTACGACCAGATCTTCACCGCGCACGGCGTGATCATGATCTTCTTCGTGGCCACGCCGCTCATCGTGGGCCTGATGAACATCGTGGTGCCGCTGCAGATCGGCGCGCGCGACGTGGCATTCCCGTTCGTCAACTCGCTCAGCTTCTGGCTGTCGGCGGTGGGCGCGGTGCTGGTGATGCTGTCGATGTTCGTCGGCGATTTCGCCGCGACCGGCTGGGTGGCGTATCCGCCGCTGTCCGGCATCGAGTACAGCCCCACGGTGGGCGTGGACTACTACATCTGGTCATTGCAGGTCTCCGGCATCGGCACCACGCTGACCGGCCTGAACTTCATCGTCACCATCCTCAAGATGCGTGCGCCGGGCATGGACCTGATGAAGATGCCGGTGTTCACCTGGACCGCATTGATCACCAACATCCTGATCGTGGCGATCTTCCCGGTGCTGACCGCGACCCTGGCGCTGCTGACGATGGATCGCTATTTCGGGATGCATTTCTTCACCAATGACGCCGGCGGCAACGCCATGATGTACGTCAACCTGATCTGGATCTGGGGCCACCCGGAAGTCTACGTGTTGATCCTGCCGTGCTTCGGCGCCTTCTCGGAGATCATCGCCACGTTCTCGGGCAAGCCGCTGTTCGGCTACCGCTCGATGGTCTATGCCACCTCGTCGATCGGCATCCTGTCGTTCTTCGTGTGGCTGCACCACTTCTTCACCATGGGCTCGGGTGCGAACGTCAATGCCTTCTTCGGCATCATGACCTCCATCATCTCGATCCCCACCGGGGTGAAGCTGTTCAACTGGCTGTTCACCATGTACCGCGGCAGGATCCGTTACCACTCCTCGACGATGTGGACCATCGGCTTCATGGTCACCTTCGCGCTGGGTGGCATGACCGGCGTGATGCTGGCGATCCCGGGTGCGGATTTCGTGCTGCACAACAGCCTGTTCCTGATCGCGCACTTCCATAACGTGATCATCGGCGGCGTGGTGTTCGGCTGCCTGGCCGGCATCAGCTTCTGGTTCCCGAAGGCCTTTGGCTTCACCCTCAACGAGCGCTGGGGCAAGATTTCGTTCTGGTGCTGGCTGGTCGGCTTCTATCTGGCCTTCATGCCGCTGTACGTGCTGGGCTTCAAGGGCATGACCCGCCGCATGAACCACTACGGGGTGGAGGGTTACCAGCCGTGGCTGATCGTGGCCGCCATCGGTGCGCTGGTGATCGCCGCCGGTATCGCCGCGATGTTCATCCAGTTCTATGTCAGCGTGCGTGACCGCAAGGCCAACATGGACCTCACCGGCGACCCGTGGAATGCGCGCAGCCTGGAGTGGGCCACGTCCTCGCCACCGCCGTTCTACAACTTCGCCAAGCTCCCGGCGATCACCTCGCTGGAGCAGCATTGGGACGACAAGCAGCACGGCCGGGCCTGGCAACGCCAGGACACCTACGAGGACATCCACATGCCGCGCAATACCGCGTCGGGTGTGGTGATCTCGGTGTTCAGCCTGGTGCTGTGCTTCGCCCTGGTCTGGCACATGTGGGCGCTGGCCGGCATCGGCCTGATCGGTGTGATCGCGACCTTCGTGCTGCGCTCGTATGACCGTGATGTGGACTATTACGTGCCCGCCGCCGAGGTGAAGCGCATCGAAGAGGCGCACTTCGCGCAGATGGAAGGAGCCAAGGCATGAGCGGCGATACCCTGACCGCTGCCACGCAGCACGGGCAGCTCGCGGCCGGTCATCACGACCACGCCCACGAGCACCACGACGACGGCAACAAGACCGTCGTCGGGTTCTGGATGTACCTGATGGGCGACTGCCTGATCTTCGCGGTGCTGTTCGCCACCTTCGGCGTGCTGCTCAACGGAACGGCCGATGGCCCCAGCGGCAAGGACCTGTTCAAGCTCGGCTTCGTGCTCTCCGAAACGGTGGTGCTGCTGCTGAGCAGCTTCACCTTCGGCCTGGCGATGCTCGGCATGCAGGCCGGCAAACGCAACCAGGTGGTGGGCTGGCTGGCCGTGACCGGCGTGCTCGGTGCGGTCTTCATCGGCATGGAGCTGTATGAGTTCGCCGAGCTGATCCATGAAGGCGCCACCCCGGATGTGAGTGCCTACCTCTCGGCGTACTTCACGCTGGTGGCCACCCACGGCCTGCACGTCACCTTCGGCCTGCTGTGGCTGGCGATCATGATCCACCAGGTGCTGACGTTCGGCCTGGACGGCATCGTGCGGCGCCGCCTGGCCTGCCTGAGCCTGTTCTGGCACTTCCTGGATCTGATCTGGATCTGTGTGTTCACCTTCGTCTACCTGAGGGAGTTTGTATGAGCGGCCACGCCACTCTGAAGGGCTACATCCTCGGCCTGCTGCTTTGCCTGGTGCTCACCGGCGCCTCGTTCGGCGTGGTCATGACCGATCTGGTGCCGCAGCCGCTGCGGCTGACCGCCATCGTGGTGCTGTGCGTGGTGCAGCTGGTCGCCCAGTTGGTGCTGTTCCTGCATATCGGGGCAGGGCGCAGCCAGCGCGAGAACACCGGCATCTTCCTGTGCACCGCGTTCCTGATCGCCATCGTGGTGGCCGGTTCGCTGTGGGTGATGCACAACGCCAACCTCAACATGATGCCGATGCAGATGTCGGCCGCGCCATGAGCTGGTCACGCTCGGGTGTCCTGGCTGCCGGGCTGCTGTTGACGTGTTCCGTGATGCCGGTGGTGGCTGCGGCCGCGCAGGCCCACACCGCGGCAACGGTGTCGGTCAGCGATGCGTGGGTGCGCCTGCCACCGCCGGCGGCGAACGTGGCGGCCGGGTATGTGCAGCTGCATAACGGCGGCGGCGAGGACCGGCTGCTGTCGGCCGCGTCCCCGGCGTTTGCCGAGGTGCAGATCCATGCCATGCGCATGGACGGGGAAGTGATGCGCATGGAAGCGCTGCCCGATGGCCTGGCCTTGCCGGAGGGCCAGACCGTCGCGCTGCAGCCCGGTGGCTACCACCTGATGCTGCTCAACCCGAAGCGGCCGGTGTCGGCCGGCCAGACGGTGCGGGTGACGCTGCAGTTTGCCCGCAGCGCAGCGCAGGTGGTGGAGTTCAGTGTGCGCGATGGCCTGGTGCCGCACGGGGCGGTGAAGTGACGCGCTGGGCAGCCGCGGGCCTGCTCACGCTGGCGCTGCTGGGCGGCTGCGCCGACCGCCAGGCGCCGGTGATGGGCCAGGCGGCACTGGGGGCGGTCAAGTTTGAGAGCAGCGACGGGCGCACGCTCGCCATCCGCGATCTGCAGGGCAAGCCGACCCTGCTGTTCTTCGGCTTCACCCATTGCCCCGAAGTGTGCCCGCTGAGCCTGGTCAAGGCGGTTCAGATCAAGCAGCTGCTGGGCCCGGCGGCAGCGCAGCTGCAGGTGGCCTTCGTCACCGTCGATCCGCAGCGCGATACGCCGGCGCACCTGCGCGAGTATCTGGCGGCCTTCGATACCACGTTCCTGGGCCTGGCCGCTGACGAACCCGGTACCCGCGCCATTGCCGAAAGCCTGGGCGTGAGCTACCGGCGCGTGGGTGAGGGCGACATGGCCACCTTCGAGCACACCGCCTCGTGGTTCCTGCTCGGCGCTGACGGGCAGCTGCAGGATGTCTACGGCTATGCAATGAACGAACGGGACATCGTCGAGAAGCTGCGCGTGCGGCTGGCGGTGGCGGGAGGGATCGCGCGGCCATGAGCCGGGCCGGCGCGGACCGCGCGGACTTCGTCCTGCTGCTCGGCTCGGCCGGCTGCGCGCTCACCGTGCTCGATACCAACGTGGTCGGCGTGGTCCTGCCGACCATCGCCCGCGATCTGTCGGCCTCGTTCGCAGACATCGAATGGGTGGTCAGTGCCTATGTGCTGTGCTTCGCCTCGCTGCTGCTGCCCGCCGGCACCCTGGCCGACCGGATCGGGCGTCGCCGCCTGTTCCTGATCGGCCTGAGCCTGTTCGCGCTGACCTCGGTCGCGTGCGGTATCGCCGGCAGCGCCACGGCCTTGTACCTGGCACGGGCCGGGCAGGGGGCGGCCGCAGCGTTCATGCTGGCGCCGGCGCTGTCGCTGATCGGCCATGCGCACCATACCCCGACATCACGCGCGCGCGCGTGGGCGATCTGGGGCGCGATCATGGGCCTGACCATGGTGCTCGCGCCACTGATCGGCGGCGCTATCGCCACCTGGTTTGGCTGGCGCTGGGCCTTCCATATCAATCTTCCGCTGTGCCTGCTGCTGGCGAGCCTGAGCTGGGCCTTCGTGCCCGAGTCGCGCGATCCGGTCAGCCGCCGCATCGATGTGCCGGGCGTGCTGCTGTTCGCCGGCAGCATGCTGTCCTGGACCTGGGCGCTGATCCGTGGCCCGGTGGAGGGCTGGGGCAGTGCCGCGGTGTTGCCGTGGCTGCTGGCCGGCACCGCGTTGGGCGCGGGCTTCATCGTGGTCGAGCAGCGCCGCGCCCAGCCAATGCTGGATCTGCGCCTGTTCCGCGCGCCCGCGCTGGTAGGCGCGGTGCTGGCGATGTTCGCCTACGCCGCCTGCGTGCAGGTGATGGCCTCGTTGCTGCCGTTGTTGCTGCAGAACGCCCGCGGTGACAGCGTGCTGCAGGCCGGCATGCACATGCTGCCGTTCGCGCTGGCGATGCTGCTGCTCCCGTTCGCGGGGCGCCGGCTGGGGACGCGGTGGGCGCCCGGTCGGATCCTGGCGCTGGGCCTGGGCGTTGCCGTGATCGGCAACCTGGGCATCGCGTTGGCGCTGTGGCAACACAGCGATTCCGGTCTGCTGCTGGCGATGGCCGTGCTCGGCAGTGGCGGTGGCCTGCTCAACGGCGAAACACAGAAGGCGATCATGAGCGTGATCCCGCCGGACCGCGCCGGCATGGCCTCCGGCATCAGCACCACCGCGCGCTTCTCCGGCATCCTGATCGGGTTCGCCACGCTGGGCGCGGTGTTGTCCAGCCACGTACGCGACGCCGCCCGCGGGGCGCTGAGCGAGGCAGGGCAGACAGGGTCGCCGGCGCTGATCGAGCGCGTGGTGGTCGGCGAGCTGTCCGTGTCCGGAGCGGCACACGACACCCTGACACTGCTGGCGCGCCAGGCGTATGCCGATGGCGCCGCGTATGCATTCGTGACCGCAGCGGCGATGGCGCTGGTAGCGATGCTGCTGACCAGCACGCTGATGGCCAGGCGCTAGACAGTCCGAAGCTGGCGTCCGCGCAGGGCGTGGATCCGGCCGGCCGTCACCACGCGCGGGCGCGCACGTCCCAGCAGGCAGCAGTGAACGTCACTGAATCGGCGTCGACGAACGGCTCGAACGCACGCAGCACCGCGTCGATCACCTGCGTTCGGACGTCCGCAGCAAGGTCGTCATTGCGCAGCGCGCTCCCGACCGGTCCGAGCAGCGAGACGTAGGTCGCCAGATCCGAACGGTCGATGCGGCACACCACATCCAGCGGCAGCAGCTCGATATCCTCCCAGCCGCCGTCCCTCAGGATCTGCTCGACCCGGGCCTGGTCGGCAAACGCAAACTGACCCGGTGCCCCGGGCTGGCGAGGTGGCAAGCTCAGCCAGGGTGCCGCGGCGCGCTCGGCGGTGGTCATGAACGCGTTCTCGTCCGGACCGCGCCAGGCCAGCGCCTGCAGCACGCCGCCGCGTTTGGCGGCGCGCTGCAACTGACCGAAGGCCTGCACCGGGTCATCGAAGAACATCACGCCAAAGCGCGACACGATCCGGTCCAGACTCCCGGGTGCGAACGCATGCTGCTGCGCATCGGCGACGATGAAGTCCACTGCCAGCCCGGCGCGCTGCGCGCGTTCACGCGCCAAGGCGAGCATCGGGGCCGAGATGTCGACCCCGGTGACGTGTGCCTCCGGACCCAGCCGCCCGGCAATGGCCAGCGCCACCGCGCCGGTCCCGCAGCCCACATCCAGCACCTGGGCATCGGTACCCGGCGCGATGGCATCGAGCAGGTGAGTGGCCAGCGGTGCGAACATCTGATCGAGGATGCGCTGCGCCTCCACCCAGGCCTCACCGGCCGGGCCATTCCATAACGCGTGCTGCGAGGTGTCGGTCATTGCAGGGCTCGATCTGGCATTGCCAGTGGAATAAGGAGGCTGCACTGTGCCACCTCAACCAACGTTGAGGTCAAGTGGCCAGGCCTCAACCCCGCCACACATCCACGAGAAGTTTCACGTTCAACACGATGATCAACCCGCCGATCAGCCACGACAGCACGATCAGCCAGCGTGGCGCCACCAGCGCCCCCATCTTGGCCTTGTCCGAGACGAACCGCACCAGCGGCACCACCGCGAACGGCAGCTGCATCGAGAGCAGTACCTGGCTCAGCACCAGCAATCGCGCGGTGCCTTGCTCCCCATAGATCGCGGTGACCACCACCACCGGCACGATCGCGATCCCGCGGGTGATCAAGCGCCGTGCCCACGGGGCGATCCGCAGGCGCAGGAAACCCTCCATCACGATCTGGCCGGCCAGCGTCGCCGTCACGGTGGAGTTGATGCCCGAGGCGAGCAGGGCGACCGCGAACAGGGTCGAGGCCAGCCCGACGCCGAGCATCGGCGCCAGCAGCTCATACGCCTGCTCGATCTCCTGCACGTCGGTACGGCCCTGCGCATGGAACACGGCGGCGGCCAGGATCAGGATCGAGGCATTGATGAACAGCGCGAGCATCAACGCGATGGTGCTGTCCGCCACCGCCCATCGCAGCGCACTGCGGCGTCCGGCATCGGTGCGCGGATAAGCGCGGGTCTGCACGATGGAGGAGTGCAGGTACAGATTGTGCGGCATCACGGTGGCACCGATGATGCCGATCGCCAGGTACAGCGCCTTGGGGTCGGTCACCACCTGCGCGTGCGGAATGAACCCGGCGAGCACCGCCTGCAGCGGCGGCGCAGCGATGACCATCTGGATCGCAAAGCAACCGAAAATCACCAGCAGCAGCGCGATCACGAACGCCTCCAGGGCGCGGAAGCCGCGGTTCATCAGCAGCAGCACCAGCACCACGTCTACCGCCGTGATGATCGCGCCGGCCAGCAGCGGGATGCCGAACAGCAGCTTCAAGGCGATCGCGGTGCCGATCACCTCGGCCAGGTCGCAGGCGATGATCGCGATCTCGCACAGCAGCCACAGGCCGAGGTTCACCGGGCGTGAGTAGTGGTCGCGGCAGGCCTGCGCCAGATCACGCCCGGTTGCGATGCCCAGGCGTGCCGACAGCCCCTGCAGCACGATCGCCATCAGGTTGGAGAGCAGGATCACCGAGAGCAGCAGATAGCCGAACTGCGCACCGCCCGCGATATCGGTGGCCCAGTTGCCGGGGTCCATGTAGCCGACCGAAATCATGTAGCCCGGGCCGAGGAAGGCCAGCAGGCGGAACCACCAATGTCCGCCCGTAGGCACCGCGACGCTTGCGTTCATCTCGCCCAGGCTGGGCGTATGCCCGGCCGACGACGGCCAGGCGGGGGAGCTCTCGGGGCGGCGTTGACTGTCCACGGCCGCAATATAGCAGAGGCTATGTTAGTAAGGCTTTGCAATCTGAGGCATCCCAACGCCTTAACCCTGAACCGCGTATCGTCACCGCTCTTTTCAGCTGGAGTGGGTGCATGCGTTGGATCGTGTTGTTGGCCGCCTTGGCCATGCCCGTGGTGGCGTGGTTCTCACAGACCGGCATGTTCGGCCCGACCAACGGTGCAGTCTCCGACCAGTACCCCACGTTGCTGGTCGCTGCCGGGTACGCCTTCGCGATCTGGGGCCTGATCTTCCTGTGGGATGTGCTGTTCGGGTTCTGGCAGTTGCGCCTGCGCAAGCCGGACATCATCGGGGTCCGCCCCTGGGCCGCGGCCGGCTTCGCGCTGACCGCCGCCTGGATGCCGGTGTTCTCCAACCAGTGGTTCCTGCCGGCGCTGGCCATCATCTGGGCTGCCTTGCTCTGCCTGATCGTGGCCGCCTACCGGGCCTCGCCGATCACCGCCCCGGGCGGTCAGCGTGCCTGGGCGGCGTACCCGCTCGGGCTGCACGCCGGCTGGCTGTCGTTGGCGGCCTACCTCAATACCGCCCAGGTGATCGTCGCCTACGGCTGGCTGCCGACCGACAACATGCTCGGCTGGAGCCTGGTGCTGCTGGTCCTGGCCACGCTGCTGGTGCTGGTGGTCAACCAGCTGCTGCGCGGGCATTTCGCCTATCCAGCCGCCGTCATCTGGGCGCTGGCCGGCATGTACGTCAAACAGTCCGGCTGGGACCTACCGGGCGCGGCCAACATCGCCACCCTGGCGCTGGTGCTGATCATCATCGTGGTGATCCAGACGGTCTGGCTGCGCGTACGCGCATACCGCCAGCCGCGCGCGATCGCCGCCGCCCACCGTCATCGCCGTTGATTCCTTCTGCAGGAGACACCCCCATGAACATCGTGATGAAGGAGCGCTGCTGATGCGCGCTGCCATCCATACCGCCTTTGGCGATCCGACCCAGATCCTGCACGGCGGCGATGTGCCGCAGCCGACCCCCGCGGCCGGTGAGGTGCGGATCCGCACCGTGCTGGCGCCCATCCACAACCACGACCTGTGGACCGTGCGTGGCCAGTACGGCTACAAGCCCGAGCTGCCTGCGGTCGGCGGCAGCGAAGGCACCGGCGTGATCGAGGCGCTGGGCGAGGGCGTCGAGGGCCTGAAGATCGGCCAGCGGGTCAGCGCCGCCTCGGTGCATGGCACCTGGGCCGAGTACTTCATCGCGCCGGCGCGCATGGTCATCCCCATGCCGGACAGCATCGATGACAACACCGCCGCGCAGCTGATCGCCATGCCGCTCAGTGCCCTGATGCTGCTGGAATTCCTGCAGGTGAAGGAGGGCCAGTGGATCCTCCAGAACGCCGCCAATGGCGCGGTCGGCAAGGCCTTGGCGATGCTGGCCAAGGCGCGTGGGGTGCACTGCATCAACCTGGTGCGGCGCGATGCCGGCGTGGCAGAAATGGCTGAGCTCGGCATCGACCACACCATCTCCACCGCGCAGTCGGACTGGATGGCGCAGGTGCAGGCCAAGGTCGGCAAGGCCTCGATCGCCGCCGCCGTGGATTCGGTCGGCGGACGCGCCAGCAGCGAGCTGATGACGCTGCTGGGCGATGGCGGCACGCTGGTCTCGTTCGGCTCGATGACCGGCGAGCCGATGCAGCTCAGTTCGGGCGATGTGATCTTCAAGCAGGCCACGGTGAAGGGCTTCTGGGGCAGCAGGGTCAGCCAGGCCATGGCGCCGGAGGACAAGCGTCGCCTCGTTGGCGAACTGCTGCAGCTGGCCGCGCGCGGTGGATTGAGCCTGCCGGTGGACGGCGTGTTCGGGCTGGACGAGGTGGCCGCTGCCGCCAAGGCCAGCCTGGAGCCGGGCCGCAACGGCAAGGTGCTGCTGCGTCCCTGATGTACACGGTCGGTTCTACCGGCCTGCGCGCAACGCCTCGATCACGACCTTCATCGCGCTCGAGGATTGCCGGCGGCTGGGATAGTAGGCGTAGTACCCGTCGAAGGGATCGCACCAGTCCTCCATGACACGCCGCAAGGTGCCGGCGGCGATGTCATCGCGCACCATGTCCTCGGGCAGATAGGCCAGGCCCGCACCAACGAGTGCGGCACGATGGATCGCGCTGCTGCCGTTGAAGGTCCACTGACCATCCACGCGCACGTTCACTTCCTCGCCGTCCTTCTCCAGATCCCACACCATCAGCCCGCCGTGGGTGGGCAGGCGCAGCCCGATGCAGTTGTGCGCGGCCAGGTCGGCCGGCAGCTGCGGCGCGGCATGCGTGGCGAAGTAGGCCGGGCTGGCCACGATCGCCATGCGCAGCGGCGGGCTGATCGGCACGGCAATCATGTCCTTGGCCACGCGGCCTCCCAGGCGGATGCCGATGTCGTAGCGCTGGGCGACGATGTCGGCCAGGCCATAGTCGATGGTCAGTTCCACATGCAGGTCGGGGTAGGCGGGCAGCACGGCGGACAGCCGGGGCCACACAAGCGTGTTGGCGGCATGCTCGGCCGTGGTGATGCGGATCGTGCCAGCGGGCCGGTCACGGTACTCGCTGATCGCGGCGACCTCGGCCTCGATCTCCTGCATGCGCGGTGCGACGGTCTCGTACAGCCGCTCGCCGGCCTCGGTCATGGAGACGCTGCGGGTGGTGCGGGTCAGCAGGCGCACCCCGAGGCGCTCTTCCAGCCCGCGCACCGTGTGGCTGAGTGCGGACTGCGAGACACCCAACTGCGCGGCCGCACGGGTGAAGCTGCGCTCGCGCGCGACGGTGACGAACACCTGCAGATCGTTGAAGTTCTCGCGGGCCATGAGGCGGGGCCAAGAGCGCATGGCAGTCATGCGCGCCCATGATGAGGGCGGCGGACTGATGAACTCAAGCGGCTTTGTTTCGTGATTGATGAGCTGTAGTTATGGCTGCATGCCGATCGGGGCGGCTAGTGCCCGCGCGGGGGCAGGCCTACAGTGACCCTCCCGGCGGCGCGAACCGCCGCTCCCCACAGGAGATCGCTCCATGGACCTGTTCACCGCAGCACTGTCGCTTTCCATGGTGGCCACCGTACCCGCCGAGACCGCGCCCATCCGCATCACCAGTGCCGGTACCGCCCCTTCGGCGGCCGGCCCGGCGGACTACTTCACCGGCCGTGTGCGCATCGATGCACCGTTCCAGACCGATGCGCCTGCGCGCGTCGGCGGGGCCACGGTCACCTTCGAGCCCGGCGCACGCACCGCGTGGCATACCCATCCACTGGGTCAGACCCTGATCGTCACCGCAGGGGTGGGCAGCGTGCAGGAATGGGGCAAACCCGTGCGGGAGATCCGCCCGGGCGACATCGTCTGGATCCCGCCGGGCGTCAAGCATTGGCATGGCGCGAAAGCGGCCACCGCAATGACCCATATCGCGATCGCCGAAGCAGTCGATGGCTCACCGGTGACGTGGATGGAGCAGGTCAGCGACGCGCAGTACAGCGGCAACTGAACCACGCCCCGCGATGGGGACGGCCGTGTCACATCCACCTGCGTACCCTGACAGGCGGATTGAAACAGGAGAACCGTCTTGAGCACTGTCTTCATCGTTGGCGCGGCCGGCAAGGTCGGCCGTCACCTGGTCAAGCAGTTGGCCGACAAGCAGCATGACGTACGTGCGCTGCATCGCCGCGCCGAGCAGGCCGCTGAACTGAGCGACCTGGGCGCAACGCCGGTCACCGGTGATCTCACCGCCACCGACGTGGACACGCTGGCCGGCCAGATGCGCGGCAGTGACGTGGTTGTTTTCACGGCCGGTGCCGGTGGCGCAGGGGTGGAAGTGACCAACGCCATCGATGGCCGCGGCCTTGAACTTGCCGTCGATGCCGCCCGGCAGGCGGGCGTGCGCCGCTTCCTGCTGGTCTCGGCATTCCCGGAAGCGGGCCGCAACAAGGGCATGGGCGAGGGCTTCGAGAATTACATGACGGTCAAGAAGCGCGCCGATGTGTATCTGGCCGCGACCGATCTGGACTGGGTGATCCTGCGCCCGGGCACCTTGAAAGATGCAGCAGGCACGGGCCGCGTCACGGCCGGCCCGGCGATCGTCTATGGCGATATCCCGCGCGCGGATGTGGCTGCCGCGTTGGTGGCGCTGGTGGAACATCCGAAGCTGCGGCACACGATCATCGAGTTGACCGACGGCGATCAGCCGGTCGATGAGGCGATCGCGCAGCTTGGCCGAGGGTAAGCGGTAAGCGGGAGGTGGGAGGTGGGAGTCCGTGTGGGCGGCAATGGTAAAATCACCTTTCCACCCGCAACACAGACGAGCACGCCATGACCAATGCCCCCTTCTATCCCATCGGCACCCCCGGCCAGCCCTGGGGCGCAGCGGAGAAGGCGCAGTGGCGTGCCCGCCAGCTGCCGCAACGGCGTTATGCCGATGATGTCCTGCCAACGGTGGACGCGCTGCGCGATGCGTTCGATGTGAGCCAGTACGGCACGCTGGATTACGCGCCGGACCAGTACCCGCTGTTCGCGGTGCGCAGCCGCGACTGGAATCCGGCGTTGCCGACGATGCTGGTCACCGGTGGCATCCACGGTTACGAAACCAGCGGCGTGCAGGGCGCACTGCAGTTCCTGCAGACCCGCGCAGCGGAGTATGCCGGGCGCGCCAATCTGCTGGTGGTGCCCTGCGTCAGCCCGTGGAGTTACGAGCGCATCCAGCGCTGGAACGCCGATGCGATCGATCCGAACCGCTCGTTCATGGCCAACAGCCCGGCGGCCGAGTCCGCGGCGCTGATGGCCCTCGTCGCGCCGCTGCGCGGCAGCATCGCGATGCATATCGACCTGCACGAAACGACCGACACGGATGAAACCGAGTTCCGCCCGGCCCTGGCCGCACGCGACGGCAAGCCGTTCGAACCGGGGCTGATTCCCGATGGTTTCTATCTTGTCGATGACAGCGAGAACCCGCAGCCTGCGTTCCAGACCGCAGTGAACGCAGCGGTCGAGCAGGTCACCCACATCGCCCCGGCGGATGAGAAGGGCGAGATCATCGGTTCCCCGGTGGTCGCCCCCGGTGTGATCGAGTACCCGCTGGAAAAGCTGGGCCTGTGCGCCAGCGTCAGCGGCGCCAGATACACGACCACCACCGAGGTGTATCCGGACAGCCCGCGCGCCACCCCGCAGCAGTGCAATGACGCCCAGGTGGCGGCGATCTGCGCGGCGATCGATTACGCGTTGGCTGCCCCCAGAAACTGATCCAGCAACCACAGCGCCGCTGGCCCCAGCGGCGCGCCTTTGCGCCATACCGCATCGGTGGAGACCAGCCGCGGCCAGCCGGGCAGGGGCAGCTCCACCAGCAGGCCCCTGCCGTACCGCGCCACCAGGGCGCGCGGCAGTTCGGCCCAGCCGAAGCCGTCTTCGGCCATCTCCAGCACCATCAGATAGTCCGAGGCCGACCACGTGCGCCCGCGTGCATGGCCCTCGCGCGCCGCGTCGCCGCTCAGGCAGATCTGACGGTGGCTGGCCAGGTGGGATTCGTCCGGCGCGTGCAGCGTGGCAAGCGGGTGACCGGTCGCAACGAACACCGCCATCTCCGCGCGCAGGGGCAGGGCGCGCACCGCCAGTTCGGACGGGTAGGCCGGCTGATGCGGCATCAGCCCGAGATGGGCACGCCCGCGCTGCACGACATCGAGCACGTCACTGCCTTCGGCATCCAGCCATTCCAATTCGATATCCGGAAAACGCTGCTCGAACCGACGCAGCAGATGCTGGTCCGGGTTGAGTTGATAGATGTCCGAAAACACCAGGCTCAGGCGCGGCTCGACCTCGTCGGCAAGGCGGATGCTCAGCTGTTCGAGGCGGTCGGCGGCAGCGAGGATTTCCTGCGCATGGCCGAGCACCTTGCGGCCGTCTTCGGTCAGGACGGGGTAGCGGCCGCTGCGGTCGAAGAGGGTCAGGCCCAGGTCGGCCTCGAGGGTGGCGATCGCGGTGCTGATGGTCGACTGGGTCTTTTTCAGGCGCCGCGCGGCGGCGGAGAACGAGCCAAGGGCGGCCGCTTCCACGAAGGCGTGTAGGGATTCGGGGCCGTAGCGCATGGATGTATCGCCTTTATCGATGGATTCCATCTTTGGCCTGATGGAAATGCCGATGATACTGGCCGCGTCGCTTGGGTGTCATGCCCCGGCCGCAATCAAGGAGTTTTCCATGCACACACAGGTGCATCCACAACCGCGTGCCCGTGGCGGTCTGATCGCCTGGGCCTGCCTGACCGTGGCGATCGTCGCTGAAGTGGTCGGCACCTCATTCATGGCCGATGCCGCCCGTCATGGCGGCTATCTGGGCTATGTCGTGATGGCCGTCGCCCTGGCCATTTCGTATTACTTCCTGGCGCTGTCCGTGCGTGGCATTGCGGTCGGCGTGGCCTACGCCGTGTGGGAAGGCCTGGGCCTGACGCTGCTGACAGTGGTCGGCATTGTCGTGTTCAAGGACAGTCTGTCCGTGCAGCAGATGATCGGACTGGTGATGGCGGCGGTCGGCATCGTCTGCGTCACCCTCGGCGAGGCGCACACGCCATGAACCTCACTGCCTTCCTTTTCGTGCTGTGCTCGGCACTGATCGATATCGCGGCCAACATGATGGTGGCCAAGTCCGATGGCTTCCGTAAGCCCGCCTGGGGTTTGGCCGCGATCGTGCTGGTCTGGATCGCCTTCGCGCTGCTCGGCCAGGCGGTCAAAACCATGGATCTGGCCACGGCCTATGCGATGTGGGGTGCCATCGGCGTGATCGGCACGGCCCTCTGCGGGCGCGCGCTGTTCGGCAACCGCCTGCGCCCGATCGGCTGGGTGGGGATCGCGCTGGTCACCGGTGCGGTGGTGGTGCTGTCCAGTCACTGAGCCCGATCAACGGAACAACTGGTTCAGCACTGCCCCGGAGGCCGCATCGGCGAACCCGTCGAAGCGGCCCTCGTCCATCAGCAGCTGCGAGGCCCGCATCATCCCGCCCCAGGCGGTGCGCGCCATCGCACCTCCGACACTGACCCGGCGCACGCCCATACCGGCGATGTCCTGCAGGGTGAACGGCAGCGCGCTGCCAACCAGCAGGTTGACCGGTCGCGGCGCCACCGCGGCCACCACCGCTTCGATCTGCTCGCGGGTGGTGATGCCCGGCGCATACAGGCAATCCGCACCGGCTTCTGCATAGGCACGCAGACGGGTGATCGCATCGTCCAGGTCGGGGCGGCCGACGAAGAAGTTCTCGGCGCGGCCGATCAGCAGCACGTCCTGGCCAGACGCGTCGATCGCACGGCGCGCGGCACGGACCCGTGCTACCGCATCGTCCAGCGGGCGCAGCGGATGCGCAGGATCCAGGCTGGCGTCTTCAATGGAGATGCCGGCCACGCCGGTGGCGATGGCGCGGATGACATTGCCGCCCACCGCGTCCAGCGTGCCGAAGCCATCGCCGAAATCGGCGTTCAACGGCAGCGGGGTCGCAGCGGCGAGGGAATGGAGATGGGCGAGTGTTTCATCCAGCGTCAGCGAGCCATCGGCCTGGGCCTGGGTCCACGCATAGCCGGAACTGGTCGACGCCAGCGCCTGGAAGCCGAGACTGTGCAGGTAACGTGCGCTGCCCGCATCCCACGGATTGGGCAGCACGAAGCAGCCCGTGTCATGCAGTGCACGGAAGGCCGCGCGGCGCGGGCGGGGATCGAAGGACAGGTCCGTCATGGTGCGCATCCGGTAAGCAGTCACCCGATGGTAACGCCAGCGGCCGCCGCGCCCTTGTTGCGCTGCGCGACCACGTGGGCCGCGCAGTGTGCAGGCACCTCAGAACGCGATCGTGCCCTGCAGGTACAGCGTGCGCGGCTGGCCGACGAACTTGCCACCGTTGTTGTCGGTGGAGCGCGTGTAGTAGCGGCGGTCGGACAGGTTCTTGACCCCGATCGCCAGCTTCAGATCGTGCAGCTCCGGCCCGAAGTCGTAGCCGGCGCGCACGGCCACGGTAGCGTAGCCGGGAATGTTGCCGATGCGGCCGGTCGGGTCTTCCTCGGTCACATAGGTGGCGCCCGGGTTCGGGGTGCCCGGCGAGCGCTGGCCGGACTGGGCGAACACATCGGCGTTGAAGGTCCAGCGGTCGATCGCATACCGCGCGCCGAACGAGCCCACATTCCGTGAGTACAACGGCAGGTCCTTGCCGGCGAACGCACCGGCGCGGGCGGTGGCCTCGGTCCAGGTGTAGGTCATCGAGAGCTGCAGGCCGGCCAGTGCGTCGTTGAACTGGCCCATCTCGTAGCGCAGCGCCGATTCCGCGCCGCGGTGACGGGTCGCGCCCAGGTCGGTCCACATGCCTTCGCCGACGATCGAGCGGGCCAGCTGCAGTTCCTTGTCGAAGTCGACGTTGAACAGGGTGAACTCACCGCTCAGGCCGTTGCCGGTGTAGTGCGTGCCCAGCTCATAGGTGGTCGCCGATTCCGGGTGCAGGCCTTCGGTGGTCGAGGCCAGCTGGCTGTACTGCTGCGGGCCGAACGACTTGCCGCCATTGGCGAACAGCGACCAGTGATCGGTCAGGCGGTACAGCACCGACAGCGTCGGCAGGGTCTCGCGCGAGTCGATGCTTGGGGTCAGCACGCTGGTGACCGCGCCACTGGTGGCCAGGTTGGTGACGGTGTTGAAGGTGCGGATGTCTTCCACGCGCACGCCCGGGGTGATGGTCCAGTTGCCGATGTCGATGCGGTCATCGATGTAGAACGCGTTGGCGGTCGTGCCGCCGCGGCTGGTCTGGTAGGGCAGCAGCGGCAGATCGACGCCGGCCACCGCAGCGTTCGGGCGGTAGTAGCTGGTGCGCGAGGCCACCTCGCTGCTGGCTTCCTTCAGGTAGCGGTAGCCCACGCTCACTTCCTGCACCACGGTGCCGGTAGTGAACAGGCGCGAATAGCGCGGCTCCACGCCCAGATAGTGGTAGCTGCGCGGGGCAGCGGTGAGCCGGCGCTGGCCGTTGCTGGCACCGCTACCGTCCTGCTCGATGTAGCTGCCGCGGAAGGAATCCACGTAGTAACCCAGCACCTCGACGTTGTTGCTGCCGTCGCTGTAGCTGTATTTCAGCGAGCCATCGCTGCGGCGCCCGTTGAACACGTCATACGGGCGGGTGGACTGGAACGGATCGGCCGCGTACTCGGCGGTGGTCAGGCCTCCGGGCATGCGCCCGCTGCCTTCGAAGTGATGCAACGACATCGCCAGGTCGCCCGCGTTGCCCAGCGCATAGGACGCCTTGAGCAGGACATCGTCGATGTCGGTCTTGTCGTTGCTGCTGCGCCAGCCGTCGCCATGGGTGCCGGAGTACAGCAGCGCCGCGCCGAGGCCACCGTCGGTGGTGCCGCCCAGAAACACGCTGGGGACGGTCTTCAGGTTGCCACCCTGGCCGTACATCTCCGACGCGAAGCCCAGCGAGCCGGCGAAGTCCTTCGGAATCGCGCGCGTCACGAAGTTGATGATGCCGCCCACGTTCTGTGGCCCGTAGCGGACCGAGCCGGCGCCGCGCACCACGTCCACCGATTCCAGATTGCCCAGCGCGACCGGGGCCAGCGACAGCTGCGGCTGGCCATAGGGCGCGTAGGACATCGGCACGCCGTCCATCAGCACGTAGGAGCGCGGCGACAGGCGCGAGGTCAGGCCGCGCACGCCCACATTGAGCGACACATCGCTGCCGCCGGTGCCGTTGCTTTCCTGCACCTGCACGCCCGGGATCTGGCGCAGCACGTCACGCACGCTGGTCGAGCCACTCTCGGCGATGCGCTGCGCTTCGACGATGCTGCGCGCACCCGGGTGGTCGAGCAGCTTGGCTTCGGTGGGGTTGTCCAGCCAGTTGCCGGTGACCTTGACCGTGTCCAGGTCCGTGGCGGTGGGCGGGGTGACCTGGGCTGCTGCCAAGTGCGGCGCGCTGGCCAGCGCCAAACCGACGGCGGCCGCGATCGCGGCGAGAGAGGGGCGTGCGGGAAGGGTGTGCATGCGTACGGCGGTCCGGAGCGGGCAGGGGCAGGTCGCGCGTGCGCGCCTGGGAAAAAGCCGGCGGATCGTACAGCAAATGGGAATCATGTGCGTTATCGCGGCCGGGGCATTGCCCGGGCCCGCGCCACATGCAACGCTGGCGCAGCGCCCGCAGCCCGGGCCAAGGAGGCAGGCATGCTCGAGGTGATCGATCTGCTGTTGGCGCCGCTGTTCAGGGTCAGCCCCATCCGTTATCTGCGTGACCCGGCCTACCGCCAGCGCCTGCGCCGCGAACAGGGCAAGGCCGCGCGCTGGCGCATGATCTTCCTGATGGTGCTGGTACTGAGCGCGATCATGCTGCTGGCGCTGGTGATCCTCGCGCGTTACGGGCGCTAGCGTCTGAGCGGCGTGGGCAGCCTCAGGCGCGCACCCACCGCGCGCACAGCCCCACCAGCACCAGGGTCACCGCCACCGCGCTGAACGCGAACACCAGGCTGCTGGCCTGCGCGACGAAGCCGATCAGTGCCGGGCCGGCCAACACACCGGCATAGCCGAGCGTGGTGATCGCCGGGATGGCCAGGCTCTCTGGCATGACCTTCTGGTTGCCGGCCATCGAGAACAGCGCCGGAACGATGTTGGCGCAGCCCAGGCCGACCAGCGCATAGCCGCACAGTGCCAGTGGCATCCAGGTGGCGAACGTTGCCAGGGCGAAGCCGGATGCCGCCACCAGGCTGCCGATCAGGATCGAACGATGGCGGCCGAGCTTGGCCACCACGCCATCGCCGACCAGCCGGGTGATCGTCATCGCGATGGCAAAGGCCAGATAACCGAGGCCGGCGCGGGAGGGATCTACGTGCTGCACTTCATGCAGGAACACCGCGCTCCAGTCCAGCACCGAGCCTTCGGCCAGGAACGCCACGAAACACAGCACGCCGATCGCCAGCACCACGCCGTGCGGCACCGCGAACATCGGCGCATCGCTGGGTGCCTTGTCGGTCCGCCAGTACGGCAGCGAGATGGCCAGCAGCCCGGCCATCACCGCCGAGGCCAGCAGGCACACCAGCCACGGCGGCAGGTGAAGCGCCAGCAGGGCGGTCATCGCACCGGCGCCGACCGCACCGCCGATGCTGTAGAAGGCATGGAAGCCGGACATCATCGGCCGGCCGCTGTCGCGCTCCACCATGATCGCCTGCATGTTCATCACGCAGTCGCAGGCGCCCACGCCGGCACCGAACACGAACAGCACCAGGCCCAGGGTCACTGCCGAGGGCGCGATGGCCAGCAGGGGCAGGGTGGCGATCACCATCACCAGCGTGGCGATCATGACGGCGCGGCAGCCGTGGCGTGCGGCGAGCATGCCCGCGATCGGCATCGCCAGCAGCGAACCGGCGCCCAGGCACAGCAGCACCAGGCCGAGTGAGCCTTCATCCAGACCGGTGCGGTTCTTGGCGAACGGGACCAGCGGCGCCCAGGCGGCGGTGGCGAAGCCGGGCAGGAAGAAGGCGGCGCGGGTGGCGTGCTGCTGGCCGCGGGCGAGGAGGGACGAGGGCGCGGAAAGTGTCGACATGGGTCCGGACCTCAGTGCTGCGCGGCGCGCTGGAGAGCAACGCCACGACGCTCGAACGCGGCGACCTGTGCAGGCGGCGCGTCGGCCTCGACGACCAGCAGATCGATCTGGTCCACATCACCGATCCGGTGCGAGGCCTGCGCACCCAGCTTGTCGTTCGTGGCCACCACCACGCAGCGGCTGCTCGCGGCGAGCAGGGCGCGCTTGAGCGTTGCTTCCTCGCCATCCACCGCCCAGATGCCAGCGTCGGCATCCACCGCGCAGGTGCCGACAAAGCACACGTCCACGCGCAGCGCGGCGACCGCTTCCAGCGCCTGCGCGCCCACCGTCGCGCCGATGCGCGGGTCCATGCGGCCGCCGACCAGGCTGACCTCGATGCCCGGACGCGCCATCAAGGCCAGCGCGATATCCGGGGCGTTGGTCACCACGCGCACGCCCTGATCCGCGGGCAGGCAACTGGCAATCACGCTGTTGGTCGAACCGGCGTCGAGAAACACCAGCTCACCGGGCAGCACCTGCGCGGCGGCGATCCGGGCCAACGCGAGCTTGCGGTCATGGTTCTTTTCGTGGCGCTCGGCCAGCGCCGGAAACGCCGGGGCCGCAGGCAGTGCGCCGCCATGCACCTTGCGGCACAGACCCTGCGCGGCCAGCTCACGCAGGTCACGGCGGATCGAATCCTCCGAGACCTGCAGTTCGACGGCCAGCTGGGCCGACATCACGCGGCCGTGTTCGCGCAGCAGGCGCAGGATGGTCTGTTGGCGCTCGCCCGGCAGGGCGTCCTGGGTAGTCATGGGTAACCTCGGTTCAGGGCGGAGGCGCGGCGGCGGCTTGCCTGAACATGCACGAACGTGCACGTATGCGCCTGTATCTGGAGCGAACCTTAGCACGAAACGACGATTCGCGTGCGCATGTGTGCGGAAATTTGCGAGAAGGTGCGGTTTCATTCAGATCGGGCGCGCACCACGCTCTCACGCCTGCGGCAGCAGCTCCGGCCGGATCACTGTGGCCGCCCATTCCATGAACGCCGCGACCCGGCGCGGCAGATGGCGGCGCTGGGCGTACAGAAGGGAGACCGGCATCGGCTCGGCCAGACAGTCCGGCAGGATCTCCACCAGCGTGCCGTCCGCCAGCGCGCGTCGGACGCCCAGCCGGGGGACCTGGATGATCCCCAGCCCGGCCAGCGCCGCAGCGGTATATCCGTCGCCACTGTTGACCGTTACCGCGCCGCGCATCGGCAGGCTGCGATAGCCCTCGCCATCGTGGTACTCGAAGCCGGGCGAGCGCTGGCCTAGTGTGCCCACGTAGTGCACCAGGGCATGGCCGGCCAGATCATCCAGCGTGACCGGTATACCGCGCGCGGCCAGGTACGCGGGACTGGCGCAGTTGACGATCAGCAGCCGTCCCAGCGGGCGGGCCACCAGCGTGTTGTCATCCAGCGGCCCGACCCGCAGCACACAGTCGAACCCCTCGCGGATCAGATCGACCCGGCGGTCGGTACCGCTCAGCTCGATCTCCACCCCCGGATGCTGCGCGAGGAAGCCCGGCAGCTGTGGGATCACCAGCTGCCGGGCCAGCCCACTGGACATGTCCACCCGCAGGCGGCCCTTCAACTGGCTGGTATCGACCCGGAACATGCCCTGCAGGTCGTCCATGTCATGCAGCAGATCGTGGGCGCGGGTCTGGAACTGGGCACCATCGGCGGTGAGCTGCACCCGGCGCGTGGTCCGGTGCAGCAGCTGTACGCCGACCTCCGCCTCCAGACGTTGCACCGCCAGCGATACGCTGGCCTTGGGCAGGCCGAGGCTGTCGGCCGCGCCGGTGAACGAGCCCAGTTCGGCGACCCGCAGGAAGCAGCGCAGTTGATCGAGGCGATCCATTGATTGTTCGTGATGTATGGACAGTCAAATCAGCATCTGCCGATTTATGCAGCCCTGCAACACCAATACGCTGGTCTCCCATTCCCCAGGCAGGTGCACTGACATGAGCAAGACAACCCGAGTCGTTCTGATCACCGGCGGCAGCCGTGGCCTCGGCCGCAACGCCGCCCTCGCACTGGCGGCCGATGGCGCCGACATCATCCTCACCTACCGCAGCCAGGCCGAGGCCGCTCAGGAGGCGGTCGCCCGCATCAACGCGTTGGGGCGCCGTGCCGCCGCGATTCCGTTGGACATGGCCGACAGCGCCGGCTTCGGTGCCTTCGCCGGCCAGGTTCGCAGCGTGCTGGAGGGCTGGGGCGAGTCCCATCTGCAGGGGCTGCTCAACAACGCCGGCGAAGGCCTGCACGCGATGATCGCCGACACCACGGTCGACCAGTTCGATGCACTGGTCGCCGTGCATCTGAAGGGGCCCTACTTCCTGACCCAGGCGGTGCTGCCGCTGATCGCCGACGGCGGTCGCATCCTCAACGTGTCCAGCGGGCTGGCGCGGTTCTCGCTGCCGGGCAGTTCGGCCTACGCGATGATGAAAGGCGGCATCGAAGTGTTTACCCGTTACCTGGCCAAGGAGCTGGGCGCACGTGGCATCAGTGCCAACACGCTGGCCCCGGGCGCGATCGAGACCGACTTCGGCGGCGGCCGCGTGCGCGACGATGCGCAGGTCAACGCGATGGTGTCCTCGGTGACCGCAATGGGCCGTCCTGGCAAGCCCGATGACATCGGCCCGGTGGCGGTGGCGCTGCTGTCGCCGCAGACGGCATGGATCAATGCGCAGCGGGTGGAGGCGTCGGGCGGCATGTTCGTCTGAGGGCGCATCACCAGGATGACGCGCAATGGCCGTGCCGGCAGCGGTGGGCCGGAAGAAGGCGCGCGCCACGACGGCGCGCGCTGCGATGGATGGGGATGGGGATGGGGATGGGGATGGGTTTCATGGAGCGGGAAGGCGTACAGGTCCGATGGCGCGTGGCGCCGGGGGTTTGTGAACGCGTTCATTAAAAAAGTGTGATGAGTTGCCTATTGACTGATGGGGCTGGGCTGCTTTCCACGGTTGTTAGGCAAAGGGGCACTTTTTGCACTCCAGGGGGAACCACCATGAAGCAGCTGCTCATCTACGAACGTCCGATCCAGCTCAACCGCGTTGCCCATCGCAACCACCGCGTGGTGGCCACCCCAGGCGATTTCGCCTTCGCCACCGCGCTCAATTCCGTGCCGCTGGCCTGCGTGGAATTCGCGCCGGTCGCCCGCGAATACCCGATCCTGTTCGCCGGCAACAGCGCCGACGCGGTGGTACCTGCCGCACTGCTGGGCCTGCGCGCCGGCCAGAACCTGATGGTCGATGCGCAGGGCAGCTGGGCCGAAGGGGCCTATGTCCCGGCGTTCCTGCGCCGCTATCCCTTCGTGCTTGCCGAACGCGATGAGAAGGGCAGCGACTTCACCGTGTGCCTGGATGAGGCCTATGCGGGTATCCGCGAAGGTGGTGAGGAAGGTGCGCCGCTGTTCGATGACGAGGGCAAGGACAGCCCGCTGCTGAGCAACGCACTGCAGTTCCTGCAGGAATACCAGGTACACCTGGCGCGTACGCGTGCCTTCAGTGCGGCGCTGGCCAGCCATGGGCTGCTGGTGCCGCGGCAGGTGAACGTGCAGACCGCGCTGGGCGAGGGCTTCTCGCTGGATGGCTTCTTTGTGGTCGATGAGCAGAAGCTGCGCGAATTGAAGGGCAAGGCGCTCCAGGATCTGGCGCGTTCGGGCGATCTTGGGCTGATCTACGCCCATCTGCTTTCGCTGGGCAATGTCGAGCTGCTCAGCCGCGCGCTGGACAGCCGTCCAGCCGCTGCCGCAACGCACTGATCCCTTCCCAGTAACGCCACCGAGCGGCAAGGCACGCATGCCTTGCCGCGACCCTTGCTGGCCCGCGGTTGCCCCGCCAGCCACTGCCCGGAGCCTGCCATGAACCATCGCGACCCTTCGTCCTGCCTGTCCTCCGCCGTGCGTAACGCGCAGCTGGGTCCCCATCGCCTGCGCCCTGCCGGACTGGCCGTGGCCATCGGCTCCGTGCTGGGGCTGGCGTTGCCAGGCAGCGTGATCGCCGGCGATGACGGCAGTGCGATGGTCACCGATGGTCGCACCGACACCCACGTGACGCGGCAGGGCAACGATCCGCACTGGAAGGTGACCACCGGCACAGTGAAGGGCGCGGCCGGCAACCAGGTCGCCTTCAACTCCTTCCGGCAGTTCGGCGTGGAACTCGGCCAGACCGTTGATCTTGTGCTACCCACCCAGGGTCAGCAACAGGTGCACAACCTGGTCAACCTGGTCACCGACGCGCGTGCGTACATCAACGGCAACCTCAACAGCGTGCTGGAATCGACCAATGCGGTGGGCGGCAAAGTGTTCTTCGTCGCCCCGGATGGCCTGGTGGTCGGCAACGGTGGCGTGCTCAATGTCGGCTCGCTGTCGGTGGCCACGGCCAACCGCGCCACGGCCAGCGACATCCTCGGCGCCGGAGAGAGCCTGGATGCCTTGATGTACGGCACGCTGACGCCGGGACAGCTCACCGACAAGACGGTGGAGCTGCACGGGACGGTGAACGCACGCAACGGCATCCGCGTACAGGCCAGGGCCATTGATGTCACCGGCACGCTGTTCGTGCCGGCCGGCGCGCGCGATGCCAATGGCGATCTGCAGGGCATCGGGGCGGCCGTCAATACCGGCGCCTCGCAGCCGCTGGTACTGGTCAACGAGGGCGGCCGGATCCAACTTCGCGCGGCGGCGATCTCCGATACCGGGCTGGGCGTGCGCAGTGCCGATGCATCGGTGACGGTGGGCGGCAACGCACGTCTGGAGGCGGACGATATCGAGTTGACCGCGCTTGCGGTCATTGATTCCGGCTACGACAAGGACGGTGCGGTATTCGACGAGCTCAAGGCCGATCTCGTCAACAGCGTCACCGATTCCAGCAACCTCACGGACCTCGGCGACGCGCTGGTGAACCTGGGGGCGGACAAGCTGCTGGGGGAACAGATCTCGTTCCTGCATGGCGCCACCACGGCACGGGTAGAGGTGAAGGACAGCGCGGCGCTTACCGCGCGCGGTGACATCACGCTGCACGCCAGCACCCGGCAGGCCATCGACAATTCGGCCGCCGGAAAGACGTACGAGAAGGGCGATGTGGTGACCGATGCCAACGGCGACCCGGTGAAGGATGCCAATGGCAACCCCATTCCGAAAAAGCACCTGCTCAGCCTGGGCGCGGCATACGCGCAGATCAACGCCACCACGGAAGCCATCGTGCGCTCGGGCGCAACGCTGGTGGCGGGCGGCGATGTGGCGGTGAAGGCCGATGCCGATACGACGCTGAAGCTTGCGGCCGAATCGTTCGCGGTGAACAACACGACCGCTGCGTTCACTGCGGCGATCAGCAACGTCAACGTTGACACCCGCGCGGTGATTGAAGCCGGTGGGCCACTGCTGCAGGCCGGCAGGGTCAACGTTTCGGCGGTCAACGCAGTCTCTCTGGACACCTCCGCCACGGCGCGCGCCGACAAGAATGGCGCGGTCGGCCTGGCCGGCGCGATCAGCCTGCAGGATATCGCGGCCGAAGCACGCCTGGACCGTGATACCCGCACCACGGCGGGCGACGTCACCGTGCAGGCGGCCAGCATCACCCGCCTCAACAAGACCAGCACGCTGATTACCGGCCCGAAGAGCGAGCCGTTGCCCGGCCAGGAACAGGTGGAAGCGATCAGCAGCGGCAGCGATGGGCTGATGAGTGTGGCGCAGTCGCTGGCCGGCGCCGGCATTGGCGGCGCCATCGCCAAGCTGAGCGGCAGCGAGGACGGTGGCAGCACGCCGCCGGCGACGACCCCGACCACGGCGTCGCCCTTCCGCCTCGGCGGGGCGATCAGCGTCGTCGACGGCGAACATGCGGCCACCGCCAGCATCGGCGCGGGCACCAAGGTCGACAGCGCCGGCGCGATCGTGGTCGACAGCCAGGTAACCGACGCACAGATCGGCAACCATGCGATGAGCAACGTTCTGGCCAAGGGCAAGAGCGCGGACGGTTCAGCGTTCGCGTTGTCCGGGGCGGTCAATATCGCCAACCTCACCCATGAGGCACGGACCCTGGTGGGCAGTTCGGCCGAGCTCTCGGCGCAACGCATCGGGTTGTCGTCGGATGTGCGCCTGCCGCGTGACTTCAGCGCGCTCACCGGGGCGGTCCCGGATTTCAGCAGCTTCGACGCGTTCAAGGCCTCGATCTCCGCCGCCAAGGACCTGATCACCGACCCATCGGAGCTGTTCGCCTCGTACGCGGCGGCGCGGGGCTCGGCCGAGGAAGTGGCCATCGGGGGCGCGGTGAGCTGGTTCAAGGCCACCAACAGCGCACGTACCGATGTCGCCGCCGGTGCCTCGCTCACCACCCGCGACACCAGCACCGCGGCGTGGAGCGCCGCGCTGGAGGGTGAGGACCATGCCGGCGCTGCGCGCAGCCGGACGTTTGACGCCACCACCACCGTGCGCGCCAACACCGACGTCACCGGGCTGCACGCGGCCGGTGATCTTGCCCTGAAGAACCTCAAGGACAGCAACGTCGGCAAGGGTGGAACTGCCCTGGGCGGCAGCGTCGGCTATATCGACTACCAGAACACGGCGGCGGCGATCATCCATGATGGCGTCCGCGTCGATGCCGGTGCAGGCAGCCTGGCAGTGCAGGCCGACAACAAGGAAACCGTGGTGGCGCTGGCGCTGCAGTCAGGCCAGGGCGGCAGCATCGGTGTCAGCGGAACCGCCACCGCGCTCGACCTGGACAGCACCACGCTGGCCGGTATCAGCAACCGTGCCGACATCCGTGCCGCCACGGTTGGCGTGCGTGCCGATGAAGACCTGTTCGTGTGGTCCGTGGCCGGCGCGGTTGCGATGAGCGACAGTGTGTCGGTGGGGGCCAGCGTTGCCTACCAGCAGCTGGACACCGATACCCGCGCCTTCATCGGTGCGGTGCCTGCAGCCTTCGCCACCGGCAGCAGCACGGGGCCGGTAGGCGCGGTCACCACGGGTGAGCTGGCGGTCAACGCCACCAGCGGCGGGCTGGCCGGTGCAGTGGCCGCAGCCGGCGCAGTCGCCAAGAGCTCGTCAGAGCAGCTGCAGAAGGCCCAGGATGAGCTGGCGGCGAAGCAGAATGCGGAGAATCCTGGCTTCCTGGATTCACTCAAGACCCGGGCGCTCGGCAAGGTCACCGCGCTGGAAGGCATGGCCAACAAGGCAGACAGCAACGGCAGCGCCGGGCTGACCGCGTACTTCGACAAGGCCAAGGGCCTGCTGGGTAGCGGGAATGGGGCACCGGGGCAGGGGCAGGGCGCGCAGACGCCACAACCCAAGTTCGGCATCGCCCTGTCCGGCAGTGCGACGGTGAATCGTGCCCGGCAGAACACCAAGGCGGACATCAGCTCGGCCGTGATCAAGGACAACAGCGGCAAGGGCCTGAAGCTGGATCTTGCCGCGACCAACCAGACGCTGCTGGTCAGCGTCAGCGGCGCGTTGTCGGTGGCCGCGGCCGGGTCGGACAACACCCAGGGCAGCGCATCGCTGGCGGGTGGCGTGGCCTACGGTGACATCCAGAACACGACCACCGCGCAATTGCGTGACAGTAACGTGGAGGATGCCGGCACCGTCACGGTGACCGCACGCAACGAAAGCGAACAGGTCAACGTCGGGCTGAGCGTGGGCGTGAATGCCTCCTCCAACCAGAGCTCGGCCGGTGCCGGCGCGATCTCGGCGACCGTGGCGATGTCCCACAACGACACGGCCGCCAGCATCGTCGGGGGCACCATCCGCGGCATGAGCGGCGCGGCCGCCGATGTCGATGTCAAGGCCGTGAACGCCTCGAAGATCGCCAACGGGGGTGGCGCACTGTATGCGGGTGGCAAGGCCGGCCTGGGGGCGGCCGTGACGTACGCCGAAGTGGGCGACAGCACCCGCGCGTCAGTCAGTGGTGCCGACATCGAGGGCGTACAGGACGTTCGCGTGCGTGCGGCCGATGCATCGCGGATCGTGGCGGCGGCTGCCAGTGGGGGCGCGTCCACGCGCAGCGACGGCGTGGCGATCGCCGGTTCGGTGCTGGTCAACCAGATCGCCAGCCAGACCGCCGCCAGCATTGACGGCGGCAGCCGCATCACTGCCAGTGATGACATCGAAGCCTTCGCCGGGACGGCGACCATCGACGACGTGCGTGGCACCAGCGACGGCTGCGGCTCGGGCTTTGCGGTCGATTACTGTGGCGCCGGGATCGGCAGCATCGAGGTGGATGCCAATGCCGATACCGCGAGCACTGACGATACGCGGGTGGATGCGGCGGGTCGCAACAATGCCCGCAGCTCGATCATCGCCGTTGCCGGCATGGTCCAGGTGGGTGGCAACAATGCCGGTGTGGCCTTCGCCTACAACACCATCAACAACACGCATACCGTCTCGGTCAACGATGCCACGCTCAATGCCGGGCGCATTGCGCTCACGGCCACCGACCAGTCCGACATCCTGGCAGTGAGTGCCGGTATCGGCGGCAGCACCGGCAACTTCACCGGGGTGGGCAGTGCGTCCTACAACGCCATCGGCAACACCACCTCGGTGCTGGTCGGCCGTGGCCTGGCGGACGCGCAGGGCCAGGCCCCGCGCGATGGCGCACAACTCAACGCAGGCAGCATCCAGTTGCAGGCGCGCGATGAATCCTTCATCGGCTCGTTGGCGGGGGCGGCAACGCTGGGCTCCAAGGTGGCCGTGGGTGCGGCGCTGACCATCAATGACATCGGCAACACCACGCTGGCGCTGGTCGATGATGCGCAGCTGACCGCCGGCACTGGCCGGGTCGATGTCGAGGCCGCCAATGCCGCCAGGATCCTGTCCGGTGCGGTTGCCGCAGGCGCAGCCAACAATGTCGCCATTCAAGGCTCGGTGGGCTGGAGCATGATCGACAACCATGCCGAGGCCGCATTGCGGGAAGGCAGCGTGCAGGCAGGCATCGTGCAGGTGGCCGCCAGCAACCAATCGCGTATCCACACATTGGCCGGTGCGGTCGCCGGCAGCGGCACCGCCGCCATCGGCGCGGCGATCAACGTGGCCACCATCGGCGATACCACGCTGGGCGAGGTGGATGGAACCGCGCTGGAGGTGAGTACTGCGCTGGATGTCAGTGCGGCGTCGGCCGCCACCACCAAGACACTGGCCATTGCCGGTGCGCTGGGGGGCACCGCGTCCATTGCCGGCAGCAACACCACCAACCTGATCGACACCCTCACCGAGGCCCGCCTGCGGGGTGTCACCGGGCAGGGAAGTGGCATCACCGGTGCGGTGTCCGTCAGCGCCGACACCTCGGGTGCGGCCTATTCGTTGGGGGGCGCGCTGTCGGCCGGGGGGACGGCAGGCATCGGCGCAGCCAGCAGCGTCAACGACATCGGCGGCCGTACCCGTGCCGTGGTGGACAATGCCACGCTGGGCGGCGCCAGTGCGCTGAGCATCGATGCGGCCAACCGCAGCCTGGTGCGTACCGCGGCCGTGTCCGGTGCGGGGGCGGGCACGGCCGCGGTGGCCGGCAGTGTCACCACCAACCTGATCCATTCCGATACCCAGGCCAGCCTTACTGACAGCAGCCTGCACAACGCGTTGGCCGATGTGAAGGTGAGCGCCCGTGACGAGCGCAGCATCGATTCGCTGGCGGGTGGCGCAGCGGTCGGCGGCAGCGTGGGCGTGGGCGCGGCAGTGGCCTACAACGATATCGGCGGCACTACCTCGGCGGTGGTGTCCGGTAGCGCGCTGGAGCTGGATGTCCGCAATCTACTGGTGCAGGCAGATGCGTCCGGTGCGGCCGGCGGACAGGGCAACCGCATCCGCACCGTGGCCGCTGGCCTGGGCGGCGGCGGCGCGGTCGGTGGCGCAGCCTCGGTGGCGGTCAACCGGATGAAGGGCGCCGTCTCGGCACGGATTGAAGCAGGCGCCAATGTCCTCGCACAGGACAACGTCGGCGTGCTCGCCGCGCAGGCGCAGCAGATTGACGTGTACGCCGGCAGCGTCGGCGGGGGCGTCAACGCGGGCATCGGCCTGGGGACCGTCGTCAACCTGGTGGATGGCAGCACCGAGGCGGCGATCACCGGTGCCGGAACTGCCGTGACCGCGCTGGGCCTGGGAGATGCGCTGGCAGGCGTGGACAGTGGCCGGCGCACGGCGGGCAATACCCACAGCACCCGTACCGACGCCGCCGGCATGGCCTTCGACACCGTGGACCTGGGCACCGGCCATATCGACGTGCATGGCATCGCGGTCAATGCGGCCACGCGCCAGCAGGTCAGGACCATCGGCGTCAGTGGCGCGCTGGGTACCACCCCGATCGCCAGTGGTGCGGTGGCGGTGATGGCGGCCGTCAACGACATCGCCGGCAGTACCACCGCGATCATCAAGGACGCACGGATCAACCAGCATGGGCTGGGCACCAGCAGCGACCCCGACCAGGACAGCGCAGGTCTCGCCGCAGCGGAGCAGAGCGTGGATGTGCGCGCCAGCCATCACGTGGCCTCGGCCAATTATGTGGCCGGCATCGCTGCCAGCGCGGGCGTCTTCTCGGGGGCGGGCGCGCTCTCGACCAACCTGTTCGACAGCCATGCCAGCGCCAGCATCGAGGGCGCCACCCTGTCGGCCGCCGACGCGGTGACCGTGGAGGCCAATGCAAGCCAGAACGCGCTGGCGATCGTGGTCGGCGCGGCCGCAGGCCTGACCGGCGGCGCCGCCACCGGCGTGGTCAACAGTTTCACCACCGATACCCGCGCAAGCGTGCTGGGCGGCACCCTGCGGGCGGGCTCCCTGGCGGTCAACGCCAACAGCGACAACGCCGCCTCGCTGGTGGGCGGCGCAGGCGCCGTCGGGGGTGGCGCGGCGGTGGCCGGCACCGCGCTGGTCAACATGGGCACCGCAACCACGCTGGCGCAGGTGGGCGAACGTGGGCGCGCGACCAACATTTTCGTGTCACGCGACCTCGACGTGAACGCGCGCAGCCGCTCCGATTTCAACGGCGTGGCGGTGAGCGGCGCGGGTGCCGGCGCCGCCGGCATCGCCGGCATGGCACAGGTGCACCTGCTGCAGAACGACACCCGTGCGCTGGTCACCCAGGCCTCGGTGGATGCCACCGATATGGCGGTGGTGGCCGAGGATATCCTGCGGCTGTCCGCGTACTCCGGTGCGGTGGGCGTGGGCATCGCCGGCAGCGGTGTAGGTGCGGGCGCCTCGGTGGCCATTCTTGGCAGCACCGTCAAGGCCACCGTGGAAGACAGCACGCTGTCGACCACGGGCAGCATCGATGTGAATGCCGTCTCCGATCGCGCGGTGGACATGGTCACCGTGACGGCTGGCGTCGGCGCCACCACCGGCATCGGCGGCGCTGCCGGGCTGCTGCTGGCCGGCATTGGCGACCGCGGTGACAGTGATACGGAACTGGGGGGCACCTTTGCCAGCCTGAAGCAGCTGGGCAATGGCCAGAAGATCGACGCCGCCGCGCTGGACGGCACCCTGGGGGCGCAGGGCGCCGGCGCGCTGAACAGCCGCGCCCAGGTGGACATCGGCAGTCTGCAGGGGCGTGGAGACCTGGTGAGCGCCAGCATCCGCGGCGGCAGCGTGCAGGCACGCGCGCTTGAGGTGAGCGCGCAGACCCTGATGAGCAGCCGCAACACGGTCGGTGGCCTCGGCGCCGGTGGCCTCGGCGTGGGCGGCGCATTCGGCATGACCGGCCTGTATGGCAGCACCGAGGCGGTGCTGGCGGCGAACAGCACGCGGGCCGGTTCCATCGCGGTGCTCGCCAACGCTGGCGACGGCAGCGCAGGCAAGGCCGCAGGTCTGGATGTCTATGCCGGCGGTGCCGGCCTGGTGGGCGTCGGTGCGGCCATCGGCTTGGCGCGCCTGGAACAGACGGTATCGGCCACGGTGGCCGGTGACCTGCAGGCAGGCAGCCAGGGCCAGGGTCTTGCGGTCCGTGCCAGCGATGCCAGCACGCTGGATGTGACAGCCACCGGCATGGCGGCCGGTGCACTCGCGGCCGGTGCGGTCGTCGCAACCGCGGCACGCAACGCCAACGTCCAGGCGTGGTTGCACAACGACAGTACCTTGGCCGGCTTTGGCAACGTGACGTTCGCCGCCAGCTCGCTGGGCGGCGCGCATGCGGGCGCGTGGGGTGCGGCCGGTGGCGTGTTGGCCGGCGTCAGCGCTGCCGTCGCACTGGCCGACGATGGCTCCGACGTGCGCGCCTGGCTGGGCGAGCGGACACGCGTATCCGGGGTGGGCGGCAGCATTGAGGTGCATGCCGAGGCCACCCCGCAGGTCTCGGCCGAGGCCTTCGGTGCTGCACTGGCCGGCGGGCTGGCGGTCGGTGCGGCGGTCGCTGATGCCACCTCCCGTGCCAAGGTGGACGCCCATGTGGGCGATGGTGCGGTGCTGTCCAACCGCGGCGGGCTGGATGTCCTGGCCAGCGTCCACGGCGGGAGCGTGGATGCACGCGCGGTCGCCGGTTCCGGTGGCCTGTATCTGGCCGGCGCCGGCGCCTTCGCCACCGCTGCCAGTACCAACGCGGTGCAGGCAGCGCTTGGGTCCAACGTGGTGGTGCAGGGTGAGGCCTATTCCACAAACAACATTATCGACTATGCGCGCGGCGGCACGATCGCGGTGCGCGCAGTCAACAACAGCAACCAGCATGCCGATGCCACCGGGCTGAGCGTGGCGGGCCTGCTGGCCGCTGGCGTCGTCGATGCCAACGCGCGTTCCGCGGCGACCACCGGCGTCACCGTGGGGGCCGGGAGCCTGCTGTACGCAGGCAACACCACGCTCGCCGCCAGCGGCAAGGACGAGAATCGCGCCAACGCCACGGCGGGCACCGGCGGGCTCATTGCGGGCAACGCGGCGCTGGCAGCGACGCACACCGGCAGCACCACGCAATTGTCCATCGGCCGCAACGCCGTGCTGGATGTCAGCCGCCTTGACGCCCGGGCGCTGCACGACAGCCACTACGCGGGCAGCGCGAACAGCACCAGCGCAGGCGTACTCAACGCCAGTGGCGCCAACGTGAGCAACCGTGCGGACGCGACCGTCGGGCTGCTGGTGGACGAGGATGCCCAGATTGTCTCGGCCGGATCGCTGGTGCTGCGCACCGACAACAACTACACCGGCACGCTGGGCAGCGAGCTTGCCGCCAGCGCGGCCGGCGGCGGTGTCCTCAGTGGCAGTGCCGCACAGGTGGTCACCCGGCTGGATGGCAGCAGCACCATCGATATCGGCAAGGGCGCCCTGCTGCGTGCCGGTGTCGCACCGACGCCGGGCGATGGTGGCGCGCTGGACATCGTGGCAAACACCCGTGCGAACACCGATGACCGGGCGGGGCTGACCACCGGCGGGGCGATCAATGCCGCCGTGGTCAAAGCACGCACCAATGCGGTGCTCGGCAACCGCGTGAACATCGGCGATGACGCGCGCCTGCAGAGCAGCTACATGCTCAACGTCGGCACCTACGCCGCGACTGACATCGGCGCCACCGCGCTGGTGAACACCTGGGGTGTGCTTGCCGCGGTCGGCATCTCCGACGCGGACGTGGCGCTGGCAATGGACCAGCAAGTCAATGTCGGCCGCGGCGCGAAGCTGGAATCGTTGCACAACGCTTTCGTCTCCGCCGGTCAGGACGGCATGAATGGCTGGACCTCACGCCTGGCCGCCAATGCGGTCTCGCAGGGGTACAGCCGCGGGCTGATCGCGGTGCCGGATTCCTCGGCGTCCTCCACGGTGGACAGCAACGCGAGCACCGCTCTGGCCGCGGGCAGTGAGCTGCTCAGCGGCGCATTCGTGTCGCTCGGTGCCTACGGTGAAAATGTTTTCCGCAACGCCGATGGCGCCGCTACCGGCTACCAGTTGGGGTTCATTCCGGTCACCGTGCGCGACAGCCGCAGTGGTGGCAGCACCCGCGGTGATGTGCTGATCGATGGCCGCGTCGTTGCCGGGCGCTACAACGTGCTGGATATCCTGATCGATGCCAATGGCAAGCTGACCAGCAGCGGCGCGGGCGGCGATGTGCTGCCGTTCGATACCCAGCGCGAGCTCAGCAGCGCGCTGAAGGCGCGACTGAACGCGTCGGGCATCCACGATTTCGATGCCATCGCCGGCAATGCGCTCTACACCCACACCATCGGCGACCTGTATGCGGCCGGCGGCGATGTGATCCTGTATGGCCGCAACATCCGCGGTGGCGGCTCGCTCACCGCCAAGGGCGCGCCGAAGATCACCATCACCAACCGCAGTACCGACAACCTGCTGCTGGCCGGCGACATCCTGGTACCGGAGTACAGCGGCGGCAACGTGCTGTTCACCGGCAACAGCAACCAGGCCTTGGGCATCGGCGTCAGCCAGAACCCGGGCCAGAGCAATGCGCTGGTGAGCATCCGCAACGAGGCGACCACCGGCACTGCTGCGATCGGTGCGGGCGGGCTGATCTCGGTCACGGGCGGCGAGCTGGACATGTACAACGCGCTCGGCAACATCCAGAGCTGGGGCGAGCAGCTCGCCGAGAGCGTGACGATCAATGCGCCCAACGGTGAGGTCGGCTACAACCGGGGCTCGGAAAACTGGTACGGCAGTGTGGTGAGCGCGCTGTGGGCACGCCACAGCGTGGCATCGGGCATCACCAATGCCGACGACGCCGCGGCGTACATCGCCAACGCGAAGTACGGCGCAGCGGCCGCCGCGGCCGGCATGAGCTTGACCGACTATCTGCTGTATGGCACCGGCAACGACGTCAACAACCCCAGCATCCTGGTGTTTGGTGCATGCCGCTATCGCATCGGCGACAAGGACTGCACCGCGTCAGCGCTGGGTGGGCAGTACTACGACGGTGGCGTGGTATCGCGGTACAGCCACAAGGACACCAATTACCTGCCAAAGGTGAATGCCCGGAATCTGCGCACCCTTCTCACCACGCAGCCCGACGACGTCAGCAACGCCAGCCTTGGCCAGGTGCCCAGCACGGGCAGCGGTGTGAACGCCGGCAGTGGCATCAAGATCACGGCCAACTACATCGACGTCAACGTCGCGCTGAAGGCGGGGCGGCCGGTCGACTATTCGGCGATCCTGGTCGAAAGCAGCGCGTTGCGCGCCTGGATCGACGGCAAGGACAACCAGGCCAGCAAGGGCATCTTCGATGTGCCTGCCATGTTCGTGGCGAAATCCGGCGCAGGTTCTTCCCGCATCGCCCTGAAGTACGATTCGCTCAACCGCCAGTTCATCGTGCCGGACATTTCGGCCAACGGGGGCGGTTCGATCTACCTCGATGGCCGCATCGTCAGCACATCCACCGCCGGCTCGCTCAATGTGGTCAGTGGCAAGGGCTCGGTGATCATCAACAATGGCCTGGCCGATGTGGGCCTGCAGCTTGGCAACATCCTGGTCGGCAACGGGGCGCCCGGGCAGATCACCATCCGCGACCGTGAGCTCAATACTGCGTCGTGGTATCTGCGCGACGGCAACGGCAACGTGAAGGGCTATCAGGGCGGAGTGAATGCCCTGAACTGGGATGCCCCGGGGGTATCGGCCCTCAGCAACACGACCGCGTATGACCCGCGCGCCGGCATGTTTGCGAGTTGGACACAGACGGCCCGCATCGCGCGCAACATCCAGTCCGACAACGGCGTGCTTACTGCTGAGAACTGGCGCTGGGTGGACAGGGACAACAACACCGTCTTCAACGGCCAGCAGTGGGAAACTTCCAGCGTCACGTACGGCAACAAGGCAGGCGGCGTGGCGGTGTTCGAGTCACAGTTGACCGGCGACTTCGGCAGCAACCTCAATTCGCGCGTCAACTACCGCTGCGAAAAGAAGAACGAAAGTGGCTGCCGCTACAACTACGGGTTCCCCGGCAGTAATGAGTTCGATGACGGCGGCACGTGGCGCACGAGCTGGTACCAGCGCGCCCCGCGCAGTGGCACGCTGGTCGTCACCAACACGGCCAAGGCCGACAACCGGATCGGCATCAACTTCAGCGCCAACGATGCAGGCCTGCTCGACGTCGACTCCGGCCAGACCATCCGTATCAATGGTGTTCTGAAGAACACCGATGGCCGGACCTTCCTGACCAGCGAGAACGGCAGCATCGTCAGCGCATCGCGTGACGCCAGGATCATCACGAACCAGCTTACCCTCGACGCGGCCGGCAGCATCGGCAGCATTGTCGGCGCACAGGCCGGCGAAGCCGCCAACCCGCTGGATGTCCAGATGGTGTCTTACACCAATGCCAACGGCGCTACCGTGGCTGCCGGCAACCTGGTGGCCCGTGCGGGCGGTGACATTGCACTGGACGTGGATTCGGCAGCCAAGGTGCTGATCAGCGCCGGCAGTGGCACCGGCCGTGGCGATGTGTGGCTGCGCGCCAAGTACGACATCGAAGGTGCGGCCACCGGCAATGCTGCGTCGATCATCGGTGCCGACATCACCCTGGACAGCGTCTACGGCGCCATCGGCTCGCTCTCCCGGCCCTTGGTGGTCGATGCCGGCGAGCGTACCCGCAGCGACGGCGCGCTGGAGGGTGGGCTCATCTCGGCGCGGGCGACCGGTGACATCGCGCTGCGCGACCTCGGCGGCGACTTCTGGGTACAGCGCATCGAATCGCTGGCCGGTGACGTGCTGATCGAGGCCCCCTCGGGCTCGATCTACAGCGGTGCCCAGCGCGCCTCGTCCAGCTTCCTCAACGAAGCACAGCTGGCCAGCCTGCGCGACAACCTCAAGCTGTTCCAGGGCGGTGGCCAGCAGTCGATCGTCAGCTACCAGAGCCAGGTCGACGCCAGCTACGCCGAGTACTTCCAGCTCCACGCGCTGGGCAGTGTCGTCGATGGGCGCTACCTGGCCGGTGGCACTGCCATCAACCTGTTCCGCTCCATGGCAGAAGCCGCGCGGGGCGGCAGCCTGGACGATGCAGGGGTAAGTGACTACCTCGCCGAGCGCTTCAACCGTCTGGGGACGGTGTTCACCGACGCCTTCGGCAGCGGCTGGCAGCAGGAAGCGATCTTCGCGTCCTTCAACGCGGGGTACCGCTATGAGCTGGCTGCCAGCGGTGGCGACAGCGCGATGGTCGCGGCACGCAAGGCGGCACTTCTTGATGGCATGACGGCTGACTCTCAGTGGAGCCAGGACCAGCTGCGCTACGTGTTCAACGCCAATGCGCTGGAACCCTCCACCGGTTCAGCCCTGAATGCCGAACCGGTGATCATCGGGCGCAATGTCAGCCTGCATGCCCGCGATGACCTGGGCCGCCTGGACAAGGAATACACGGTCAGCCTGGCCGACGTGAACAGCGGCAACCTCAGTGCCGAGGCGATGCTGGCCATGCGGCTTGCGACCACGCCGGGCGATGTGCAGATGCTCGACGCGGCCGGCAATGTGCTCACGCCCGATCAGGTGCGCGGCGGTGCCGTGGTGGTCTCGCTGCGCATCCGCAGCACGGCTCCGGTGGTGCTGGCAGCCACGGGCGGGATCGAGGCCGATGTGGGGGGCGATGCCTACCTGCATGGCAGCACGTCACTGGCGCTGAACAGCTTCGACGCCGGTGGCGATGTACGTATCGGCAGTGACGGCGATATCACCGATAGCGGTGGCAGTGCGGCCGGTGCGACCCTGAGGGTCGGCAAGGACCTCAGCCTGAGCGCCCTGCGCAGCATCATGGGCCACGATGGTCAACCGCTGCGCGTGCAGATCAACGGCCGGCTGCTGCTTGCCAACGCCGGTGAACACGTGCGCTTGGCGCAGCAGAACGGAAACCTGCGTATCGGCCTGGTGAGGGCGAACCAGGACGTTGTACTGGACGTCGGCGGTGGCAGCCTGCTGTCGTACCTGAAGGGCGTGAGCACGCTGACCGGGCGCGACATCCAGCTCGCCGTGCGCGACGACATCCGCGACGAGGACGGCGGTTCGCTGGCCGTGCGCATCGTTGCCGGCGGTCGGCTGGATGGCGCGGCAGGGGGCGAGGTGCGTCTTTCCAGCGACGTGGATATGCCGATCGGCACGCTTACCGCAGGGGGCGACCTGCAGCTTTTGAGCACGGCGGGCAAGCTGAGCGCAGTGCGTTTGCAGGCCGGTGGCGATCTGGGCGCCACCGGGTACAACGGTGCCGACCTGGGTTCGGTGCAGGCGGCGGGCGACGCGATTGTCAGCGCCCCGATGGGGGATGTCCGCATCGGCAACCTGCGCGCTGCCTCCGCCAATGTCGCCGCCGGTGGCGGCCTGCAGTTGGGGGACGCCGCCATTGACCAGGTCCTGCAGCTGCTCTCGCTGCAGGCCACATCGCTGGCGGCAGGCGCGCAGGTCAGCGCCGGCGACAGCGTGCAGATCGACGCGGGCGGCTTCGCGATGGGCGCCGGAAGCCAGTTGAGTGCTGGCCGGGTGGTCGCGGTGCGTTCCAGCGCGGATATCAGCGTGGGCCAGCTGGCCGTGACCGGTAACACGGCCACCGGCAACGTGATGCTCCAGGCGGACGGTCGTATCCACTCCAATGGGGATGCCGCGGTCAATGTCGGTGGCGGCAGTCACGTGCTGGCCAGCCTGCAGGCGGGCGACGGAATCGGCAGTGACGCGCAGGCCCTCACGGTCGATGTCGGCCGGCTTGTCCTGGCACGCAGCGATCACGGTGACATCCACCTGCGCCTCCCCAACGGGGGTGCTGTGGGCGACGTGGTTGCCGCATCGGGTGCGCTGTCGCTGCACAGTGACGCGCACCTGCAGGCGGATCTGCTGGATGCGGCAACCGATGTCCGGCTGGCGACGGCCTCCGCCGACATCGGCCACGGCGTCGCCGGTCACTCGGTGGCGATGCAGGCGCGGGGAGCGCTGGACATCGGCCACCTGGAGGCTGGCGCGGATGCCGTCGTGACCAGCGCCGGCGGACTTACCCTGGGCCAAGGCAGGA